>NZ_JACIZD010000012.1 GCF_014359565.1 Immundisolibacter sp.
GCCGCTACGCCAATCCCAACGAAGCCATCGCCGACGTCACCCACTACATCGTCGGCTTCTACAACACCCACCGGCTGCACTCCACCCTCGGCTACCGTTCCCCGGCCGACTACGAGAAAGCCACCACCTGAAATCCCCTATCCCGGTGTCCACTGAAACTTGACCATGACACGAGGCGGGCCTCCCACAGGGGCTCGACTGTGGGAGCGGCGCCCTCGCCGCGAAATGTTCGTGCGAGACATTCGGCCCGAGGGCGGGCCTCCCACACGGACTGGACTGTGGGAGCGGCGCCCCCGCCGCGAATCGTCGTGGCGACCCGTTCGGCCCGAGGCGGGCCTCCCACAGGGGCTCGACTGTGGGAGCGGCGCCCTCGCCGCGAAATGTCGTGGCGAGACATTCGGCCCGAGGCGGGCCTCCCACACCGGCGCCCCCCCGCGAATCTGATGCGCCGCGCTGTCACAAATGTTTCGGGACCTGTAAAGGTCTCGTCATGCACCGCCATCAGACTGCGCGGCCTCCGGCTGCAGTAAAAACACGCACTTTTGCAGCTTGGCGGTGCGCGATCCGCTTGTATAGTCCCCATGCTCCATAAGCACCCACAAGCATCTGGCTCATTTTTTGCTCAACCAATACACATGAAACACCGCACCACAGCAGCACCCGGTAGACACATGGGCGATGCCCGTTCGCAAGTCGGCATTGCGTTGTTGAAGCGCCTCGTCGTGACCGGCGCGCTGATCGCCGGGCTCACCGGGTGTGGCGGCGGGCAGGATGAGATCGCCGACAAGGCCGGGCAGGCGGTGGCGACGGTAAACGGTGAGGATGTCACCGTGCATCAGCTCAACTACCTCCTGGCGCGTCTGCCAGGTGCTGCCCAGGCGCCGGATCCTGTGGCGCTCAAGCGCCAGGCGGCGGATCAACTGGTGACCCGTCAGCTGCTGCTCGAGCGCGCCCTGGCACAGAAGCTCGACCGCGATCCGGCCGTCATGCTGGCGCTGGAGGAGAGTCGTCAGCAGCTGCTGGCGCAGGCGCACCTGGAGCGCGTCATGGCTCAGGCCGTGCCACCCACCGACGACGAAATTCGCAAGTACTACGACGAGCACCCACTGAAGTACGCGCAGCGCAAGCTGTTCCTGATGCGTCAGGTGGCCACCGACAACACGGTGCCGCGGGAAGAACTCGATGCCTACGGCAAGGGCGAAGTGACCGCCGAGAGCCTGGTCAAGTGGCTGCAGGAGCGCGGCGCCAAGGTGCGCGTGTCGATTCGCACGCTGCCCTCCGAGCAGGTGCCGGAGCCGATTCTGGAGCGCCTGCAGACCCTCAAGCCCGGCCAGGCCATCATGGTCGGTTCGGCCACCGAATCGACCGTCAGCTTCCTGGTCGAGGCGCGCGATGCCCCGATCACCCTGGAACAGGCCAAGGACTCCATCCGCCAGACGCTGCTGAACGAGCGACGCCAGGCGCTGGGCGAACAGGAAGTCAAACACCTGCGTGAACAGGCTGACATCAAATGGCTGGGCGAGTTTGCCGATCAGCCACCGACACCGGCCGAAGGCGCCGTGCCGGCCCCGCAGACGCAGCCAGCGCCGGCCGTGGACTCCGAGCAGGAGGACAACGACGACGACGGCATTGGCCAGGGCCTGAAGGGCTTGCGTTAGGCCGGCACCTGTCGCATGTCATCTGCGCGATACCCCGTCATGTCATGCAATCCCGGTACGGCATTTTGAATTCGGTGGTCGACGACAAGCTGGGTAGCGCGGACCTGGCCCCGATGGCGGCCAGCCAGCACGTGCGCCTCATTCGCACCCCGGAGATCCTCGACCAGCGGGTGGCGCTGGCCGTGTTGGTGCTGCGCCTGCTGGACCCCCTGGTGACAGTGATCATCCTGCTGCTGGGAGCGCGCTGGCTGGGTCTGGACATCACCCTCATCGAACGGGCCGCAGCAACCGCCGCCGCACTGGTGGTGTTTTCGCTGTTTCGCGACGTGGCGCATGGCCAGCCTTGGCGACGCGGCGGCGAGTGGGCGTTGGTCGGCTGCATCATCGGCTCGTGGATGTCGGTGGTCGGCCTGCTGATCATCATGGCCGTAGCCACTGGCGTGACCGAGCACTTTTCGCCGCCGTTGGCGGAACTGTGGCTGTTGGTCACCCCGGTCGTGATGATCCTGTATCACTCCGTGACCCGCGCGCTGCTGCTGTACCTGACCCGTGGCAGCCAGCGCAGTGCCGTGGCAGTGGCGTTTACCAACGTCTCGCTGGCACTGCGTCGCGCGCTGCAGGACGCCGAAGATGGCGGCGTCGATTTCAAGGGCTTCTTCGACGACCGCAGTGCCGCCCGGCTGGGTCTGCCCAGCTCGGATGCGCTGCTGGGTCGTCTGGCGCAGACGGCGGATTTTGTGCGCGAGCACAAGGTCGACCTGGTCTACATCGCCCTGCCCATGCGCGGCGACCCGCGCGTGGAGGCACTGCTCGATGGCCTGCGCGACACCACTGCCTCGGTCTATTTCGTGCCGGACATGCACTTCGTCGACCTGCTGCAGGCGCGGGTCGACCAGGTGGGTGGCATACCGGTCATGGGTGTATGGGAAACGCCGTATTACGGGGTCAACGCCGTAGTCAAGCGGGCCAGCGACATCGTGTTCGCCACCCTGGCGCTGCTGGCTCTGAGCCCCTTGATGATCGCCATCGCCATCGGCGTCAAGCTCGGTTCGCCGGGGCCGGTGCTGTTCAGGCAGCGTCGTTACGGCTTCGGCGGCGAGGAAATCCGCATCTACAAGTTCCGCACCATGACCGTGTGCGAAGACGGACCCAACGTTCCGCAGGCGCGCCGTGACGATGACCGCATCACGCCGCTGGGCCGCGTGCTGCGACGCACGTCCCTGGACGAGCTGCCGCAGTTCATCAACGTCCTGCAGGGCCGCATGAGTGTGGTCGGGCCGCGTCCGCACGCCGTCGCCCACAACGAGCACTACCGGCGCCTGATCTCCGGCTACATGCACCGCCACAAGGTCAAGCCCGGCATCACCGGCTGGGCGCAGGTCAACGGCCTGCGTGGCGAAACCGACACGCTCGACAAGATGCGCTCGCGGGTCGAGTACGACCTCGAATACCTGCGCCGCTGGTCGTTGCGTCTGGACCTGCGCATCATGCTGCGCACGGCGGCCCTGGTGTTCAGGGATGCGCATGCGTATTGAGGTCATGCGCCGAATCGGCGGTCTGACGGGGGGTATCGGAAGCTTGCTGTTGTGTGGTCTGCTGCCGGCGTTGGCGCGGGCGGGCGAGGGCGATTTCCTGACGCCGTTCGCCGGCATCGCGTCGGCCTACGAGGACAACCTGTTTCGCCTGTCCGACGACGTGGACGAAGAACTGGCGCTCGGCGAATCGAGCCGCTCCGACTGGATGCGCACCGCCTTCGCCGGCCTGGGACTGGACTGGCAGCCCGGCCGCCAGCAAGTCACCGCCAGCCTGCAGGCGCTCGACCAGTCCTTTCAGCGCTTCTCGTATCTGGACAACACCGGCTACGACACCCGTGCGCGCTGGAACATGGCCGCCGGCCGCAGCCTGACCGGCACCGTGGATGCGGGCTTCCAGCGCCAGCTTGGCAGCTTCGAAAACTTCCGTGAGCCGGTAAAGGACCCGGTCGATACCGCGCATGGCACGCTCGATCTTGGCTACCTGATCACGCCCGAGATCGAGCTGCGGGCCGGAACCGGCATTCGCACCACCACGCACGGACTCGAGAGTCGTGAGGCGTCCAACTTTCGCGGCAGCCACTGGCTGCTGGGCGTGTCCCGCCGCACGCCGCTCGGAAACCGGCTCGGCTTGCAGTACCGTCGGGAAGATGGCCGTTTTCCGAAGCGGGATGTCGGTCCCTTCAGCCTGACCGACGATGGCTACCTGCAGCAGGAAGGCGTCGTCACCTTCACCTGGCAGGGCGGCTTCACGTCGCTTGACGGGCGCCTGGGCTATTCCTGGCGGCGCTCCAACAACCTTGAATTCCGGGACTATTCAGGTCCTTCCGGTGATCTGAGCGCCCGCTACATGTGGTCACCCAAGCTGATGCTGGACCTGAATGCCTACCGGCGCCTGGAATCGCTGGACGACCTGTTCTCGAGCTCCGTAACCACCACCGGTTTCTCCTTCAGGCCGGTCTGGGCGCCCACCGACCGCATCGTCCTGCGGGCCAACACTGGCTACACCCACCGCCAGTACGAGGATTCCGGCCTGTTTGTGGGCGCCACGCAGCCGAAGGAAAACATCCTGTCCTACGGACTCAGCGCCAGCTACACGCCGCGGACGCTGGTGACGCTCAGCGCCGGTTACAGCCACAGCCAGCGCAGTTCGGACCGTCCCGGCAACGACTATGACGCCAACTCATTCAATTTCTCGGTGCAGGTCAACCTGTAACACGGCGCTGTCACAATCGGCGCCGGCAGACTTGGAAAACTCAGGAAAATCAACGATGAAGCGATGGCTCAGGACAATCAGCGGCATGCTGCTGGCGGTAGCGGCCGGCGGCGCGCTGGCGGCCGATTACCAGATCGGCCCCGGCGACGTGCTGCAGATCACCGTGTTCGAGCACCCGGACCTGGCCGTCAAAAGCCGCGTCGGGCCGGAGGGCAAGGTCAAGGTGCCGCTGGCCGGGGCCGTGACCGTGGCCGGTCTGACCGAGCGCGAGGCCGAGGCGACCATCACCAAGGCCCTGCAGCAGGGCGATTACGTCAGCGACCCGCAAATCAGCGTGCTGGTGGATCAGTACCAGAGCCGCCTGGTATCGGTGCTGGGCTACATCAACCGGCCGGGCCGCTATCCCATGGACCGCCAACTCACGCTGGTGGAGGCCGTGGCACAGGCCGGCGGCGTGGCGCAGAGCGGCAGCGAAAAAGTGGTGCTGGTCACTGCTGATGGCCACCGGCAGGAGATCGACCTGCGCACGACCCTGGCAGACGGCGCCGGCGCCAACCCGGTGCTGCGCGGTGGCGAGGTCATCTACGTACCCAAGGCAGAGATGATCTACGTGTTCGGCGAGGTGCAGCGCCCCGGTGCCTATCCGCTGGATCGCCACATGACCGTGCAGCAGGGTCTGGCACTGGGCGGCAGCATCTCGCCGCGCGGCACCGACCGCGGCATCCGCATCCGTCGCCAGGCGGCCGACGGCACGGTGAGCGAAATCGACGCCGATTTCGACCAGCCGCTGCAGGCCGGTGACATCATCGTCGTTCGCGAACGGCTGTTCTGAGAAGCAGAGCCATGAACATCCAGGATTTTCTGTTGATTTTGTGGGCGCGCCGATACGTGGTGCTCGGCGCCCTGGCCGCCACCGTGCTGGCGGCGCTGGGCGTTACCCTGAAGCTGCCCGACAAGTACGACGCCACCACCGCGCTGCTGATCACCTTTCGCGACCAGCAGGCGCCGATGCTGTCGGTGCAGATGGCGCCAAGCTACATGGCCACCCAGTTCGACATCATTCAGAGTCAGAACGTGGCACTCAAGGTGGTCGACAAGCTCAAGCTGGCGGAACAGGCAACCGCACGCGAGCTGTGGCAGGACGCCACCGACGGCAAGGGCTCCATCCGCCACTGGCTGGCGGACGTCCTGCGCAATGACCTGACCCTGAAGCCGACCCCCGACAGCCGGGTGGTTAACCTTACCTACCGCGGCACGGATCCGCGGTTCGCGGCCGCCCTGGCCAATGCCTTTGCCGACGCGTACATCGAGACCAACCTGGAACTGAGCGTCGATCCGGCCCGCCGCGACAGCGCGTGGCTGGACTCGCAACTGACCGCCCTGCGTCAGCGTCTGGAGGAGGCGCAGGCGCGGCTGTCGGCCTTCCAGCGCGAGCGCGGCATCGTGGCCAGCGACGAGCGGCTGGACATCGAAACCGCCCGCCTGAACGAGCTCAGCTCGCAACTGGTGCAGGCCGAGGGCCTGATGCACGACGCCGAGACCCGCCAGCAGGAACTGACGCGCATCCGCAAGGGCGGCGGCAGCATCGAGAGCCTGCGCGAATTCTCCACCGACAGCTACCTGCAGAGCCTCAAGGTCGACCTGGCCCGGCGCGAGGCCGATCTGGTCCAGTTGCAGAAACAGTACGGCGCCAACCATCCGCAACTGCAGCGCGCCGAGGCCGAGGTGGCCAGCGTGCGCGGGCGGCTGGCCACGGCGCTCGACCGGCTCACGCGCAGCGTCGCCAACGAAGCCGACATCGCCCACAGCCGTGTCGAGGCACTGCGCAAGGAGCTCGACGCCCAGCGCGCCAAGGTGCTCGCCTTCAAGGAGGCGCGCGACCAGATACCGACCCTGGAGCGCGACGTGATGAGCGCACAGGCCGCCTACGACGTGGCCGCCCAGCGCTACAACGAAAGTTTGCTGCAAAGCCGCGTCTCGGATACCAACGTCGCGGTTTTGACACCGGCGGTCGTACCCACCCAGCGCAGCAGTCCCAAGCCAAAGCTGAACCTGGCAATCGGTGTGTTTCTGGGCGGACTGCTGGGCGTGGGCGCGGCCCTGCTGCTGGAACTGCTGATGCCCAAGGTGCGCGGCCCGCGCATGCTGGAGCAGCGCCTGAACCTGCCCGTGCTGGGCGTACTGGAGGGACCGGCATGAAACCGGACACGACCGCCGGACACGAGCCGGCGCCGCCGGCGGCCGATCGCATCGGCGCACTCCTGGTGCAAGAGGGCAAGCTGGCCTCAACGGACCTGACCCGCATCGCTGAGTACCAAAAGCAACATGCCGTGCGCTTTGGTGAGGCTGCGCAGGCGCTGGGTCTGCTCAGCGGAGCCGATCTGGATTCGGCCCTCGCCGAGCAGTTCGGCTACCCATGGAAGCCCGGCAGCGCCGCCACCGACCCCACCCTGTACGCGCTGGCGCAGCCGTTCGGCCATCAGGCGGAGCAGCTGCGCGCCCTGCGCATGCGCCTGAGCCTGGCGGGGGTCGGTCGCGCCGAGGGCCACCCGGCCCTGGCCGTGCTCAGCCCGCAGGACGGCGACGGCCGCAGCACACTGGCCGCCAACCTTGCCGTGTCCTTTGCCGAACTCGGGCTGCGCACACTGCTGGTGGATGCCGACCTGCGCCGGCCCAGCCAGCACACACTGTTTCGATCCGTCGTGGGCGGCGGCGGCCTGTCGGACCTGCTCGCCGGGCGAGGCTGTGCCGCTTTCATCACGCCGCTACCCGGTTTCAGCGGCCTGGCCGTGTTGCCGTCCGGCCCGGTGCCGCCCAATGCCACGGAACTGCTGGCCCGTCCGGCCCTGCAGACCTTCCTGAGCGACGTGGCGGACCGCTTCGATCTGGTGATTCTGGACACCCCGCCGACCGGACCCGGCGGCGATGCGTACTACATCGCCGCCGCGGCCCGCGCCGCACTGCTGGTGGCCCGCCGCAACCACACCAGCCTAACCGGCCTCGACACCCTCACGCAGACCCTGGCCGCCACGGGCATTCCGGTGCTGGGTGTGGTCATGAACCGGGGTTGAACCACATGGCAGCCGTGCATCCCACGTCAATTGCGCATTCCGGACCGCGCTGGCTCGCCGCCTGGCCGGTGCTGCTCGGCCTGGCCGTGCTGTATGGGCCGACCGTGTATGGCCTGGCCACCGGCCTGTGGCAGTCCGAGGATCAGGCCCATGGGCCGCTGATACTGGCCGTGGTGCTGTGGCTGGCATGGTCCTGCCGCGATGCCTTCTCGGCGGCGACGCAACCCCGCCCGCTCGCCGGCTGGCTGTGGCTGCTGCCCGGCCTGTTGCTGTACGCCGTCGGCCGCTCGCAGGACATCCTGATCTTCGAAATCGGCTCGGCCATACCGGTGCTGATCGGCTGCCTGCTGGCGCTGGTGGGCCCGGCTGCGGTGCGGCGCCTGTGGTTTCCGCTGTTTTTTCTGATTTTTCTGATCCCGCTGCCGGGCTTTCTGGTGGACGCCGTCACCGGGCCGCTGAAGCAGCACGCCTCGGCACTGGCCGCGCAGATACTGTTCGCGGCCGGCTATCCCATCGCGCGGGCCGGCGTGGTGCTGCATCTGGGGCCGTACCAACTGCTGGTGGCGGATGCCTGTTCCGGCATGCATTCAATCTATTCGCTGGCCGCCGTCGGCCTGTTCTACCTGTACCTGATGGGCTACAAGAACCGCCTGCGGCTGGGCCTGCTGGTGCTCGCCATCGTGCCGATCGCCTTCCTGGCCAACACGCTGCGCGTGGTGACCCTGGCGCTGATCACCTTCCACATGGGCGATGCCGCCGCCCAGGGTTACCTGCACGGCCTGGCCGGCATCTCGCTGTACCTGTTCGCGCTGGCGATGTTGCTGGCGCTGGACGCGCTGCTGGGTCTGCTGCCCGGACTGCGCGAGCCGCGGCGCGTCAAAGGCTAGCCCCATGCGTCTTAGCCACGCCCAGGTTCGTCGGCTCAAAGACACCGTGCGGCAGTGTTTTGGTGCCGATGCGCGGGTGTGGCTGTTCGGGTCGCGGGTCGACGATGAGCAGCGTGGAGGCGATTACGATGTCTACGTCGAGACCAACCTTGCCGATGCCGCCCTGATCGTGGATCGCAAGCTGGATGCGCTGGTGGCCCTCACGGAAAGTCCGGAATTCGAGGACGAAAAAATCGACCTCGTGGTGCGCCCGGTCAACGCCGGCATCGAGCTACCCATTTACCAGGTCGCCCGCCAAAGTGGGGTGCAGCTATGAGTCTTCACGCAACGTTGCCGGCCGCGCTGGCGAACTGCTGGCCGTTTGGGGCCGGGTCCAGGAATTTGCCCATGCGCAGCCAGCGACCAATCCCTGACACCGGCAGCATCCCCGAATTCCCCCTATCGTCATGACAACAGCCAACCCTAACCTGCGTACCGTACTGATCGGCATCTGCATGCTGGCCGCCGCCGGCCTGGCCTACGCCATGAAGCCGACGCGCATGGTCGCCGGCGCCGACACGTTCCAACTGGAAAGCGCCATCCCGCGCCAGTTCGGCGCCTGGACGGAACAGAAGCAGCAAGTCCAGATCGTCGATCCACGCCAGCAGGAAACCATCGACCGCATCTACAGCCAGGTCCTCATGCGCAGTTACGTGAACGGGGAAGGCGTGCGCGTCATGCTGTCCATCGCCTACGGCGACAACCAGGAAGACGACCTGCAAGTGCACCGGCCGGAAGTCTGCTACCCGGCGCAGGGCGCGCAGCTTCTGAGCACGGTAAACGCCAGCCTGCCGACCCCGTGGGGCGAAATTCCCATCCGCCGGCTCACGACCCAGTTCGGGCCGCGCCACGAACCGGTGACCTACTGGGTCATGGTCGGCGACCGCGCCATCATCGGCAGCCTGCAGGGCAAGCTGGCACAGATGCGCTACGGATTCCGCGGCCAGATACCGGACGGCATGCTGGTGCGGGCCTCGACCATTGACCCCGACGACGAGCGCGCATTCGCCCAGCAGGCACGGTTCCTGCAGGACCTGCTCGCGGCCGTGCCGCCCGAAACCCGCAAGCGCCTGTCCGGCCTGCAATAGGCACGCGGCAGGGCTGCACACCCCCCCACCCCCGGCAATGCCGGAATCGACCGACCAGAAGGCCGCAACACCATGTCAAAAAAAATCGCCCTCATCACCGGCATCACCGGCCAGGACGGCGCCTACCTCGCCGAATTCCTGCTCAAGAAGGGCTACATCGTGCACGGCATCAAGCGCCGCACGTCCCTGTTCAACACCGACCGCATCGACCACCTGTACCAGGACCCGCACGTCGACAACCGCCACTTCGTCCTGCACTACGGGGACATGACTGACTCGTCCAGCCTGGTGCGCATCATCCAGCAGGTGCAGCCGGACGAAATCTACAACCTGGCCGCGCAAAGCCACGTCGCGGTCAGCTTCGAGGAGCCCGAATACACCGCCAACTCCGACGCCATCGGCGTGCTGCGCCTGCTGGAAGCCATCCGCATCCTGGGCCTGGAGAAGAAAACCCGCTTCTACCAGGCCTCCACCTCCGAGCTGTACGGCCTGGTGCAGGAAACACCCCAGAAGGAGACCACCCCCTTCTACCCGCGCAGCCCCTACGCCGTCGCCAAGCTGTACGGCTACTGGATCGTCGTGAACTACCGCGAGGCCTACGGCATGTACGCCTGCAACGGCATCCTGTTCAACCACGAAAGCCCGCTGCGCGGCGAGACCTTCGTCACGCGCAAGATCACCCGCGCCCTGGCGCGCATCAAGCTCGGGCTTCAGGACTGCCTGTACCTAGGCAACCTGGATGCCAAGCGCGACTGGGGCCACGCCCGCGACTACGTGGAAATGCAGTGGCTCATGTTGCAGCAGCAGCAGGCGGAGGATTTCGTCATCGCCACCGGCGTGCAATACAGCGTGCGCGACTTCGTCAACGCCGCCGCCGGCGAACTGGGCATGCATATCCGCTGGGAAGGGCAGGGTGTCCACGAGAAGGGTTACCTCGAACCTACGGGCCGCTGCATCGTCGCCGTCGACCCGCGCTATTTCCGGCCCACCGAAGTGGAAACCCTGCTCGGAGACGCCAGCAAGGCCCGGCAGAAACTGGGCTGGACGCCACAGACCAGCTTTGTCGACCTGGTTGCCGAAATGGTGCGCGAGGACCTGAAAGCCGCCGAGCGCGACGAACTGGTCAAACGGCACGGTTACAAGGCCATGGACTACCATGAGTAAATCCGCGTTGCCTGAAAACTCGGCGGCCAACCGCAACTGGCCGATACGCGGATGCACGGCCACAAGAAATGACCGCCTGACGCATCCGAACTTCCTGCGCACGCTGGTCTGGTCGGCCGGGGAAGCGCGGATTTATTCGGCGTTTCCCCAGGCATGCAGGTGGGAGGACGCATGGATTTGAATGATCATATTGGACAGGTATTGATGCAGCACGGAGATATCCGTCTGGCGATTCTGTTCGGATCGCTGGCCGTGGGACGCGCGACGCCGGCGAGCGATCTTGACTTGGCCGTACTGATGCAGGCGCCGCTGTCCGCTGAAACCAAAATGGCCTTGATTGGCGATCTGTCACTGGCAACCGGACGCCCCGTAGACCTGATCGATCTGCGTACGACGGGTGAACCGGTACTCGGGCAAATTCTCAAACATGGCGTTCGCCTCTTTGGTAGCGATAGCGACTATGCTGAGCTGATCAAGCGGCATCTGTTTGAAGAAGCCGATTTCATGCCCTATCGCAGAAGAATCCTGACCGAGCGGAGAAAGGCGTGGATCGGGACGTAATCGAGCAAAAACTCGAATCGCTGCGCCGCTGTGTGGCGCGGGTTCGCCAGAAGTGTCCGGCAACTGCCGAAATCCTGGCAAAGGATGTCGATGCCCAGGATATTCTCACCCTGAACCTGACCCGTGCGGTCCAGCTTTGTGTGGACATCGGTGCGCATCTGATTGCCGCACGAGACAACCCCGCCCCGGATACGATGGGGCAAACGTTCGATGTGCTGGCAGACCTTGGCACCATCCCCCCTGAACTTGCCGCGCGCATGAAAAAAGCCGTCGGTTTTCGGAACATCGCGGTCCATAACTATGAAGCCATAGACTGGCAGATTGCTCACGCGATCGCCACGCGGCATATGGAAGACTTCACCGCCTTCGCAGCCGCCGTTGCCGATGCGGCCGGAATTTGAGTCCTGCCGAAATGAAACCCTCGGACAAAATCTACATCGCCGGCCACCGCGGCCTCGTCGGCTCCGCGCTGATGAGGAAGCTGCGCGAACGCGGCTACACGAATCTGCTCATCCGTACCCACGCCGAACTCGACCTAACCGACCAGGCCGCCGTCGAAGCCTTTTTTGCCGCCGAGAAGCCCGACTACGTCTTCCTGGCGGCGGCCAGGGTCGGCGGAATTCACGCCAACAACACCTACCCAGCCGAATTCATCCGCGACAACCTCGCCATCCAGACCAACATCATTCACGCAGCGTACCAAAGCAACGTCAGGCGCCTGCTGTTCCTGGGCTCCAGCTGCATCTATCCGAAGCTGGCCCCGCAGCCGCTGAAAGAGGAACACCTCCTCACCGGCCCGCTGGAACCCACCAACCGGCCCTACGCGCTGGCCAAGATTGCCGGCATCGAGATGTGCTGGAGTTACAACCGCCAGTACGGCACCCAGTACCTGGCCGCCATGCCCACCAACCTGTACGGCCCCGGCGACAACTACCATTCGGAAAACTCGCACGTCATTCCGGCCCTGATACGTCGCTTTCACGAAGCCAAGGTGACCAATGCGCCGAGCGTCACCGTGTGGGGCACTGGCACCCCCAGACGCGAGTTCATGTACAGCGAAGACATGGCCGACGCCTGCGTCTACCTGATGACCCTGCCGGACAAACAGTTCGTGCCACTGCTGGGCCAGGACCGCAACGACGGCCTGGCGCCCCTGGTCAACATCGGCGTCGGCCACGACCTGACCATCCGCGAACTGGCCGAAACCGTGGCTGCCACCGTGGGCTATCAGGGCGCGATCGAATTCGACGCCACCAAACCCGACGGCACGCCGCGCAAGCTGATGGACGTGGGGCGGCTGAACGCGATGGGGTGGAAGGCCGGGACAAGCTTGAAAGCGGGCCTGAACACCGCCTATGCTGATTTCCTGGCTTATCGACCAACGGAGAGATAGCCGAAATGCCGACTATCAGCATGTTCTACGGCATCGTCATCTATCTCTACTTCTTCGATGACGAGCGACACAAACTTCCTCATATCCATGCACGGTATCAGGGGCAGGAAGCTTCTTTTGCTATTGGGGACGGGGCGGTGCTCAGTGGAGAAATACCCCGATCCAAGACCCGGCTGGTGCAGGCATGGATTGAAATCCACAGAGACGCGCTTCTTGCGGATTGGGCACTTGCCGTCAATGGCGAGCCGCCCTTCCAGATCGACCCATTGAGATAAGGAGACCCCGAAACATGGAAACCGTCACCCAAGTCCGCGTTCGCGATAACTACCTGCTGGAGATCGATTTCAGCACCGGCGAAACGCGGGTTTTCGATGCGCGCCCCTATTTGGAAAAAGGCGTGTTCACTCGCCTGAAAGACCCGGCAATATTCAGGCAGGCTTACGTCGCTTACGACACCGTATGCTGGCCGGGCAACCTCGATATCGCCCCTGAAACCCTCTATGACCGATCGCAGCCCGCGTGATGCTTAACGCCCCCGCCGCGAATCCGCAGAGCCCGGCACAGCATTCGGCCCGAGGGCGGGCCTCCCACCGGGGTGGTCCTGTGGGAGCGGCGCGCACCATTCGGCCCGAGGGCGGGCCTCCCACAGCGTTTTCCTGTGGGAGCGGCGCCCCCGCCGCGAATCTCCCGTCGCCGGCGCAGCATTCGGCCCGAGGGCGGGTCTCCCGTCGGGTCGTCCTGTGGGAGCGGTCCCCCCGCCGCGAAAAAACTGGCCGATCGGCTTGTTCGCCATGACCTCGCCCACTCAAGCAGGCTTGGCTGCGCGCAGCATCACGGCATTCCTGTGGGGCAGCGGCGGTGCATTCCTGCGCTTGTTCATGCAGATAAGCGTTCAGATTGTGCTGGCGCGCCTGCTTGGCCCGGCGCAGTACGGCCTGTTCGCCATGAGCGTGGTAGTGATGACTTTCTCCGCCTTTTTCTCGGACATCGGCTTGGCCTATGGTTTGATCCAGCGCAAGCATCTGGACAGCACCGACATACGTTTTGTATTTACCCTGCAGGTCTTGCTCGGTTTGATCATCACTGTCGCGCTAGCGGCCCTGTCCGGGCCGCTTGCCGGCTTCTTCCGCGAGCCGCGTCTGCAGGCAATCATTCTGGCGCTGGCGCCGTTGGCCCTGTTGCAGGCAATCAGCGCGGTATCGCTCAACCTGCTCAAGCGAGAACTCGATTTCAAGGCACTGCAAATTGCGCAGACCGTCGCCTACTTCTTTGCATACGTCTGCCTCGGTATACCGCTGGGGTTGGCCGGCGCCGGTGTGTGGACCCTGGTGGTGGCCTGGGCGGCACAAAGTCTTTTGTCGCTGCTGTTGATGTATCGGGTTGTACGCCATCCGCTTGCGCCGCTGCTTCGACACCCCGATGCGTTCAGCATGGGGCACTTTGGTGGCACCGTGCTGCTTACGAACCTCATCAATTGGATCATCGGCAACATCGATCGCACCGTGATCGCACGTACCCTCGACAGCACATCAGTTGGTCTCTACGCCAACGCATACAACCTCGTCAACACGCCGTCCGGCACCATCCTCGGCTTCATGCAACCGGTGCTGTTTTCCGCATGCGCCAAGGTGCAGCACGAGCCGCAGCGCATCCGCAAGGCCTATCTCACGCTCATGGCCGGCATCACGCTGGCGATAATGCCCGTGTTTTTTGCAATTTCCGCCGTCGCGAGCACCTTGGTGCTGGCCCTGTACGGGCAACGCTGGGCGCCTGCCGCCGCAGTGTTGCAGCCGATCGCATTGGCCATGCCTATGGCCTTGCTGTGGGGCATCACCACCCCGGTACTGTGGAACACTGGCCGCGCCACACTGGAATTCAAGGTGCAGCTTCCGCTTGCCGGACTGTGGCTGCTGGGTGCGCTGTGGGCTGCGGAGCATTCGCTGGCCACGATGGCGTGGACGGTGTTGGGTCTGATTTGCCTGCGCACACTGCTTTTCACTGTGTTGGCGACGCGCCAGATCAATGTATCCCTTTGCGAATGCGCCCGCGCGCTGCGTGGCGGCGTGATCTTGAGCTTGCTCACCGCGTTGGCGGCATGGGCCGCTGACCATGTTCTCGTGGATAGCGCGCTGGGCATGCAAGCGCGGCTCGCCATCATCATCATCACATGTGGCTTCAGCGTGATGCTGGCTTTGCGCAGTTTTTCGGGCCTGCTCGGCCCTGATCTATCCGGTCTGCTGGCAAGCGCGATCGGACGCCTGCCCGGCCATGGCAGGCAGGTAGCCAGCTGGCTGCTGGCACCGCAACTGCAGCGTGTGCGCGGTACATGATTTCATGATGGATACCTTGCAGCAGATTTCGTTGGTTATACCGCCCTCTAGTTCTGGCCTGAAAGAGCCTGCGAATACCTCGATCGTCTATGTGAAATGTAGCCACAGTATCTTTTTATCTTTCCTCGACATGATGCCCAAGATGTTCATAGGGACGCCGGTGGGCGAGATCCTCGCCATGATGCTGTTGGGGCTAATTTCCGCACTTCCATTTTTGGAAGCACACATGACAAAACGCAGCAGGGTTAATTCAATGGAATTTATGCGGAAAGCGGTTCCGACCGATGCAAAATTGGCCGGCGCATGCGCATGAAATTCTCGATAGTGACTGTATGCTGGAACAGCGCGGCGGTGCTGCCGCGTGCACGCGATTCGCTGAGTTCACAGACGTGCCGGGATTACGAATGGGTGGTGGTCGACGGCGCATCGACGGACGGTACGATGGAGATCGTGCGCGACTTCGATGCGGCGCCGGTAGCGAGCGTGAGCGAGCCGGACAAGGGTATTTACGATGCGATGAACAAGGGCGTGCGCATGGCGCGCGGGGAGTATGTATTCTTCCTCAATTCGGACGATGCCCTACATGATCCTAATGTGCTGGCGGATGTGGCGCGGATACTGGAGACGCAGCCGGCGGCTGATCTTCTGTATGGCAATGTGGTCTACGCATACCCGTCCCGCAAGGTGCTGCGAACGTTTGCGCATATCAACAGACTCACCTTGCCGTTCGAGAGCTTGTGCCATCAGGCGGTGTTTGCGCGGCGTGTGCTGTTCGACAGTGTGGGGACATTCGACACGCGCTTTCGCCTGTCTGCGGATTACGACTGGCTGATTCGCGTATTCCGCAGCGGGGCGCGCACGCGTTGGATCGACCGCCGCGTCGCGCAGTTCACTGCGGGGGGCGTGCACGCGCAGGATGCCCGCAAGCTGGCGGACGAAAACCGCCAGGTGCGCCTGCAATATTTGTCGCCGCTTGCCATGCGACTCGGCAATCTGGCACGGCGGCTTCGGCATCGCTACCACCGGCACTTCCGGGCGCATCCGCTGGGCCAACTGCCCATCGAATCATGATGACTAACCAGTCCATTCCGCTGGATCACGGTTTCCAGCCTGAATACGAGGCCGGTTTTGCTATCGGTCTGGGGCGCAACTGCTGGACGGTCGTCTCTGCTGGCAGCACGTGCATGCTGGTGTTGATTCGGTGGTGCTTTCCTGCTGCATTTTTCACGCCGCGCTGGCTGCGTTGACATGAAGGTTTTGCTGGTTTCCAATGGCTTTCAGCCCAATTACGAGAAAGCCTTCGCCAATGGATTGGCTGCCAACGGCGTGGACGTCGTACTCGTCAGTTCGGATCGTACGTTGATCGCCGAACTCGCACACGGGGTTGAAGCCGTCAATTTGCGTGGCAGTCAGGATCCGCATCGCGTCGCATGGAAGAAAGCCGCCAATATTCTGCGCTATGCTGGCGCGCTCGTCCGGCATATACGGGGTGGCCGATACGATGTAGTTCATCTCACGGGTTTGTACATGACCCGCAATGTATTCGCAGGCTGCCTGGAATGGTTGATATATCGGCTTAGTGCGAAGCACTTTTTCATGACGGTGCATAACATCCTGCCACACGGTCGACATGGTGCGTGGTACCGCGCCTTGCATCACGTTATTTACAGATTGCCGCATCGGCTGGTGGTGCATACCGCAAAAATGCGAACGGACCTCGCGGAAGACTTCGGCATTCCGGAAAGCCGCATCGTGGTGATGCCACATGGAGTCGATGCCGTGCCGGAGAATTTCGCCGTGCCGGCGTCGTCGGAAACATTTCGCATTTTGCTGTTTGGCGGCCTTGTCCGATACAAGGGGGCCGATTTATTGCTGTCCGCTCTGGCATATTGTCCAGAGCTGCCAATAGAGGTGACCATTGCCGGCGAGGCACGCGACGCGGCCTACGCGCATGAACTCGAAGAGTTGATCGGGGCGCTTGGCGAAAATCACAAGGTGATCTGGGAGCGCGGATTCATACCTGAATCTGAAGTTTCTGGTTATTTCGAGTCCTGCGATGCGGTGGCCTTGCCCTATCGTCACATCGACCAGAGTGGCGTGTTGTTCACGGCCTTTCGCTTTGGTTGCCCAGTAATCGCCACGGATGTGGGCGCCTTTCGTGACAGCCTGCCCAACTTCGCCGGCTGGATCGTCGAGCGAATCGATCCACAGGGGCTGGCCGGCGCACTGCGCGAGTTTTATCGGCACCGGCGAGCGTTCGACCGGGCGCGTATACGTGAACACGCGCAGTCGCTGGGTTGGCAATACTGCGTGCGGCCGCTGGTTGCGGCCTATGAGGAGCATAGCGTGGGATGCCACGCCAAACCGCTGAGTATGGACGACTAGCAGAAATATGCGCACGCCACGTTGCCGCGAGATTGGACAAAATACCGACATGCCAGGCAGAAAAGGCAGTGCGTGGAGCTTGACCGCACTCCTACCTGAGTCGATTAGGTAGGCGAAATGACCATGAACAGCGCCGAACACATGGCCGATTACAAGAAACCTGCTTCGTTTGGCGACTTGCGCCTGGATGAAGTATTCGGCTACGTTGTTTTCTTTCTGATGATTGCGAGCGTTGCTATAACACCATTTAGATATTTTAATTACTCATTCCCTTTAGTGGCGGTGCTGGTAATATTGGCCAACCGTCACATGCGTACAACGGAGTTGGCGCGTCCATATCTTGTTGTAGTGTTAGCAGGCATTGCGCTTATTCCTTTAGCAAACCGTCAGGGAATACAGGACATCTATCTCGTTCTGACCGGCCTGTCGCTAACACTTGTTGGTCATAGGAGATTGTGGTCATGGAACACGATTTTCTTGGCATCGATTCTCGGGCTGATAACAAACGTCGCTGCGAGGGTCGCATCCGACGGTGCAGGTGCTGTGCTGTCGCATGTCACATTCGATGTGGCGGCGTCGAAATCCACCTTCGAGTCAGGGTTTTCATATGTGTTTGGATTATTGGCGGTGTGGGCGGCATATACCCGGCGTTGGCGTAGCTTTGCCTTGGCTTTCATGTTCGCGCTGCTGACTCTGAAGCGCATTGTGATTTTGGGTATTTTTCTTTGCTTCGTGCTGCAGTTTTTTCCCAGGCCGATGGTGCGAAGCATATTGCAGCCGCTGCCGATGCTGCTGGCGAATGCCCTGTTCATTGTCTTGATTCTGTCATACGGTTCTGGCAGTTTGAATTTTCTTATTCATGAGCTGACCGGCCAAAGCGCCGATCAGTTCGGAATGGGCAGGCAAGGATTGTATGGCCATGTGGTGGTTGACATTTTTCGGGATCCCGGGCGGTTCCTGTTGATGGGGATGGGGCCGGGGCAGGTCTATGATGCCCTGGAGGGAGGCATGGCGTGGGTAGGCAAGGGGAATCTTCATGCCGATACGCTGAAGATTTTTTATGAGTACGGTGGCGTAGTGTTGACGATGTTCGTATGGGCGCTTTATTCGTCGCGGCGACTGGGTGTCCTGCTGGTTGCTCTTTACACCAATGTTCTTTTGCTGACCGACAACACTTTGATCTATCCCTTTTATATTTTCTTCGCGACTCTGGTGGCCGCTTCTTTACAGGAATCCGATGATGCCAATGCAACATCCAAGGCTGTCAATTGAGATGATCGTGTACAGGCTCGGCGTTGGCTTGCTCATGCTTGCAGGCGCCTCCGTATGCGGCGCGGCGGAAATAGACCAGCTCACGCCGCCGGCCGCGCCGGTACCGCCATTCTATTTTGGAATTCACAACCATCGTTTTCACGATCAGGCCATGCGTCCGATGATCGACTTCGGCACGTGGCGATTATGGGGTGCCGGAGTGGAGTGGACTCTGCTTCAACCAAAGGAAAATGAGTGGAATTTCAGGCGGCTCGACTTTGCTCTGTCGGTGGCCAATTCATCTGATTACGACGTTTTGCTGACGTTTGGCCGCACGCCTCGCTGGGCCTCGGCACAGCCGGATAGGCGCTCTTTTTACGGGCCAGGGGAGGCCGCGCCGCCGCGCAACATGAACGATTTCGCCAGGTTCGTTCGGCGGGTGGCGAGCCGCTACAAAGGCAGGATCAAGTCGTATGAAGTATGGAACGAGCCGGCATCGAGCGGGTTTTTTTCCGGTACGGTAGAGCAAATGGTCGAAATGACGCGAATCGTCGACCAAGAAGTCGCGCGCGCGGACCCAACGGCACGCATTGTTTGTCCATCCCCGGCAAAATACGAGAGCCTGAACTGGTTTGGCCGCTTCGTAGCGGCTGGTGGTGCCAATTACTGCGACATCATCGGATATCATTTTTATACGGACAGCGAATTTCCCGAAGAAAGATTGAACCTTATCAGGAAGGTATTCGATGTGCTCAAAGCGCATGATCTGACCACGAAGCCTGTCTGGGATACGGAATCGGGGCTGAGCATAGGCAATAAAAATGCAGACTCTCCCGCAGCCTCGGCGCGCGGTCATATCGCGCGCTGGTTGATTCTGACGTGGGCGAGCGGGGTCGAGCGTTTTTATTGGTACGCGTGGGATCACGATCGCCTGGGTTTTGTAAATCCTTCAGGCGATATGCGCGAGCCCGAATTGGCGGCCTACCAAATTGTCCAGAAATGGATGCTGGGTAGCAGTTTTCAGGAGTGCGCGCGAGTCGATCAGCGTTGGAACTGCCATCTGACGTTGAAAAACGGCAAGTCCGCCATACTTTTCTGGACTCAGGATAACTCGAAACAAGCCGTTGATGTTACGCCTCCCGTGTGGCTTGAAGATTTGCATGGTTTTGCAGGAAGTATTCAAGGAGGTTTAGTGTCGATTACTGGCGATCCTGTGTTGGTTGTTCAGTGAAATTAATTGTTCCCCAAGGCGACGCGCAGGTGCGCCGTTCGAGGGCATGGTGCGCCCAGAACAGGAACAGCCTGGAAAATCGGAGCGAATCAGCTTTGAATGAGTGGAATCGTGCCAAAAATCGCTCTTCATGAAGTAAAATATGGGGTAGGCTACGCTTCGTGCAGAGGTTCCCTAGATATACATTTGGCAAGGTGTATATCGCACGTTCGCTGAGGAAAATATGAATATCCACGCAATACACGCCCAAATCTTCAAAGTGTGGCGACAGAAGAGAATGGTCAAGTTTGAAGCCATCATACAACCGCGGGCCGAGGATTTGGTGCTAGACGTTGGTGGCTATCCGGGAACTTGGACGACAAGGCCCCAACTTGCGAAGAGAATTGATTGCCTGAACCTTCATAAAGTGGAATTCGATGGAGGCCGATACCCGAAACATCACATCACAACATCAGTTGGAGACGGATGCTCTCTCACATACGATAAAAACTCCTACGACATATTGTTTTCTAATTCGGTTATCGAACACGTCGGGGATTGGGAAAAACAAAAGGCATTTGCTCGGGAGGTGAGACGAGTTGGAAAAAGGCTATGGATACAAACCCCCGCGATTGAGTGCCCAATCGAACCTCACTTTTTAGCGCTGTTCGTTCATTGGCTACCCGTTTTTGTCCGGCGACGACTTTTGAGATGGTTAACTCCTTGGGGATGGATTCAAAGGCCTTCGCAGGAAAAGATTGACGAGACGATTGCTTTTACCCGGCTACTCAGCAAGAAGCAGGTTAAGGAACTGTTTCCAGATTGCGTGGTCGTCACGGAGAGGTTGCTGTGGGTAATTCCAAAATCCTACATCGCTTACCGAATCAACAGCGAACAAGCGGATGCAGTCAACGCGCTACCGCGCGTGACTGATCCATGACGTTCTGGAACCCCTGCATGAATCCTCTTCGTTGATAAAATTCTAACTCCGCACTTCGAGTCACCGCCATGCATGCATCCGGGCAACTGAGTTTCAGCGACGCCGAGTTTGACGGCAAGAAAAAAGTCACCCGTCGCGAGCGTTTGCTGGGCCAACTGGAATCGCTTTTGCCTTGGCCGGACCTCATCGCGCTGATCGAGCCGCATTACCCCAACAGCGGACGCCCCGGCCAGCAGCCGCTGCCCTTGGCGAGCATGCTGCGCGTGCATGTTGCGCAGATCGCTTACAACTGCTGCGACCCGGGCATGGAAGACGCGCTGTACGAGGTGGCCAGCCTGCGCCGGTTTTTTCGCGTCGAACTGGCCGGCGTGCCGGACGAGAGCACCCTTTTGCGCTTTCGCCGCACGCTGGAAGAAGACGGCCTGGGCCGGCCGTGTTTGCCGCGATCAACTGGCGCTTGGGCGATTCAAGGAAGTTCAGTGTCGATTACTGGCGATCCTTTCTTGGTTGTTCAGTGAAATGATTTATTGCTTTCAGGACTGGCCGGCCAATAGCGGTAATGTAAAGGGTAGGTTGGTGCTGGTTTTTTTTCGCATTGCACAGCTTATTCGACGCGCGCCTAAGCCGATTATGATTATGGGGCTTCCGGTGCTTGTGCTTTACCGAATTGGGGTGGAATGGCTGCTTGGAATCGAGTTGCCATGGGGGCTTCAAGTCGGTGCAGGCTTGCGCTTGTTTCATGGAATGGGCCTCGTTATAAATGACAAAACCGTGATTGGATCTAATGTCGTGTTGAGACATAACACCACTATTGGTGTAAAGGAGACGCTTCCATTTGGCACGAGGGCTTCCCCAACGATTGGCGACAACGTCGATATCGGGGCCAACGTGGTTATTGTGGGTCCCATCAAAGTGGGCAGTGGAGCGCGTATCGGCGCTGGTGCTGTGGTTGTGAAGGACGTACCGGAGGGCGCAACGGTCGTCGGAAATCCAGCACGTGTGGTCGTTATCGACGGTGTTGACAGGTAATAAATGAATAAGCGAGTTGTTGTGGTTCAGCGCCGCATGACACATTATCGTGTCGCTTTTTTTGAAAGCCTGCGTGCTGAGCTGGAGCTACGCAATCTGGAGCTGGTTCTTGGCTATGGCGAAGGTACGCCCAAAGAAAGCCGCAAAAATGACGGAGCGGAAGTTTCCTGGGGGCAAAAGCTGCCCACCCGATATTTTGCAGGCGGCCGCATTTGTTATCAGCCTGTTAAAGGACTGCTCAGCGGCGCGGCTATGTTGGTGGTGGCCCTTGAGAATAAGTTGATTTGCAATCTCTGGCATCAATTCTGGCCCACGCCTTACCAGGTTGGCTTATGGGGGCATGGCGCCAACCTGCAAGGCCGGGCGGATTCATGGCGCGAAAAGTTCAAGACCCATGTGGCGCGGCGTGCGGATTGGTGGTTTGGTTACACGGAACTTAGCCGCCCGCTGATAGCACGTACCGGTTTTCCCGATGCACGGATTACGGTGATCAACAATTCGATAGATACCAGACAAATGCGGGCGCAGTTCGAAGCAGTCGACGCGCTGGCTATTGCCGAATGGCGGCGGACGCAGGGTATTCAAACCGGACCTATCGGTATGTTTCTGGGGTCACTTTATGAGGAAAAAAGAATTGATTTTCTGTTGCAGGCGGCAACCGAGGTGCGTGCCCGTGTCCCCGATTTTGAACTCGTTGTGGTCGGTGCGGGGCCACAACGTGCGCTGGTGGAGAGTTTTTGCGGGGCCAATTCCTGGGCGCATTATGTCGGCATGCTCAAAGACATGGACAAGGTCACCGCCCTTGCCTCGGCGACGGTGATGCTCAACCCCGGCTTGGTGGGGCTGGGTATTCTGGATTCGTTCGTGTGTGAGGTGCCGATGCTGACCACGGACTGCGGCATACACAGCCCGGAGATCGCCTATCTGCAATCCGGCGTAAACGGTGTCATGACTGAAAATACCTTGCCGGATTATGTACAAGGTGTCGTGTCACTTCTGGAAGACTCGGCGCGGCGCGACAGGGTCAAGGCCGGTTGCAAGGCGAGTGCCACGGAGTACACGGTTGAAAACATGGCGCGCAATTTTGCCGAGGGCGTCGAGCGTTGCCTGAATAGCAATGGGTGTGGCCGAAGAATGCGGCCATGAGGGTACTGCTGGCGCACAACGCCTACCAGCACCGCGGCGGCGAGGACTCGGTGGTGGAGTCGGAGCTGGCGCTGCTGCGCTCGCACGGCCATGTGGTGGAAACCTTTTTCCGCAGCAATGACGACGTGGCCGGGATGCCTACGTTGTCGCTGGCGCGCCAGACGTTGTGGTCCGGTCGTACCTCCCGTGATCTGGCGGTGCTGGTGCGCCGCTTTCAGCCGGATCTGATCCATGCCCACAACACCTTTCCGCTGATTTCGCCCTCGCTTTATTGGGCGGCGGCGCGCGCCGGGGTGCCGGTGGTGCAGACGCTGCACAACTTTCGGCTGATGTGTCTGAATGCCCTGTTCCTGCGCCAGGGCCGGGTGTGCGAGGACTGCATGGGACATCTGCCCTGGCGGGGCGTGGCGCGCGGGTGCTATCGGGACTCGCGCGCGGCGTCGGGCGTGTTGGCTGGGATGTTGACGCTGCACCGGGGGCTGGGGACGTATCGGCACAAGGTGGCGCGCTATATCGCGCTGAACGAGTTTTGCCGGGGCAAGTTCATCGAGGGCGGTTTGCCGGCTGAGCGGGTGGTGGTGAAGCCGAATTTCGTTGATTGGGCTGAAACGCAGTCTCACACCGACCCTCTCCCGGAGGGGGACGGAGAAAGACAAGGTTTGCTGTGCGTGGGGCGGCTGTCGACTGAAAAGGGCGTTGCGGTGCTGGTCGGGGCCATGGCGCTGTCGCCCAGTGCGCAACTGCGGGTGGCGGGCGAGGGTCCGCAAGCCGGGTTGCTGGACGGCGTGGCGGGTGTGACGCGGCTTGGCAGTCTGCCGGGCGAGGCGGTACGGCAGGAAATGCACCGGGCGCAGGCGCTGGTGATGCCGAGCATCTGGTACGAGAACTTTCCGCGCACGATTGTGGAGGCGTTTGCGTGTGGCCTGCCGGTGATCGCCAGCCGCATCGGCGCGCTGGCGGACATTGTTCGCGACGGTCAGACCGGCCTGCTGTTCGAGCCGGGCAACGCGCGCGATCTGGCCGACCGGGTGGCGTGGGCGCGGGCAAATCCGCAGCGGATGGCGGCGATGGGGGCCGCGGCGCGCGCGCAGTACGAGGCCGAGTTTTCGCCGGAGGTGAATTACCGGCGGTTGATGGAGATTTATGAGGGGGTGATGGCGGAGGGGCGATGAAAACTGGACAAGCCCTTGGGAGTGGGAGGCCCGCCCTCGGGCCGAATCTTCACTCAAGATTCAAGATTCAAGATTCAAGATTCAAGATTCAAGATTTTGCCTTGGTTGAATGCGAGGGCGGGGGGGGTTGGATAGTTGGATTATGGGTCGAGCGGCGATTACAACTGGACAACTCCGTGGGAGGCCCGCCCTCGGGCCGAATCTTCGGGTGTGGGGATCGGGCTTTGGATTCGCGGCGGGGGCGCCGCTTGTATGTTTGGTCTTGGCAAGTCAAAAAGGGCTTGCCGGGGCGGAGGGACCAGCGCCGCATCTGGCCGCAGGCACAGACCGTGGGAGAGCTCGTCCCGCCCCTCACCTTCAGGCGCCCATATGGAATCTATCGGCAGCGACCGACGATTAAAGGCAAGCCAGCGCAACGGTGAGCTCCCGGCAAGCACGACACACGCTAACCGGGAGAGATGACGATGGCAATGGCAGTCGAGACGCTACAACTGGGGGTTGATGTGGCCAAGGCCGAGCTGGTGCTCTGCCAAGGCTGGGATGAGCAGCTGGTGACGCTGGTCAACGAGCGGCGCGCGATCCGCTCCTATCTGAAGCACCTGTCGGGGCCGACGGCGCTGGCAGTGGAGGCGACCAACCGGTTCCATCTGGCACTGGTCGAGGAGGCACAGGCGCTGGGCCACACGGTGTATGTGGTCGACGGCTACCGACTCAACGCCTACCGCAAGAGCATTGGCGGCCGGGCCAAGACCGACGCAAGCGATGCCCGGCTTCTGCTGCGCTATCTGCGCCATGAGCAGACCTCGCTGCGGCCGTGGAGCCCGCCGCCGGCCGGCTACAACCGCCTGATCCGGCTACTGCGCCGGCGCGCCAGCCTGATCCAGGCCAAGGTGGCGCTGACCCAAAGCCTCCAGGAGCTGCCCGAGCTCAAGGCCGCCGTGCGCAGCCTGCTGCGCCAGTTCGCCCGGCTCGACCTGTTGATCCAGACGCGGCTGCGCCAGGCACTGGCCGAGCATGGCTGGGCGGCGGATGCCCAGCGCTGCCAGGCGATCGAGGGCATCGGCCCGCTCACCGCCGCCGGCCTGGTCACCGTCTTCCGCCGCGGCGCCTTCCACAGCAGCGATGCCTTTATCGCCTTCTTGGGACTCGACGTGCGCGTGCGCGATTCCGGCCAATTCACTGGCCGGCGCAAGCTCACCAAACAGGGCGATCCGGAGCTGCGCCGGCTGCTCCACAACGCAGCCATGGCCGCCTGCCGCTGCGCTACCTGGCAGCCGTTCTACCAGCGCTACCGAAACCGCGGCCTGAGCACCACCCAGTGCCTGGTCATCCTGGCCCGCAAGCTCGCCCGTATCGCCTTCGCGCTCCTCAAAAACCAGTCGACCTATCAGCCCAACTCCACCCCGATGCCTTGACCTCGAACATAGAATCTCCCACGGGGGCTTCCACAGGGGGTTTTTTCTGTGGGAGGGCCATGTCGCGCTGCGCGCTCCTCGCAACGACGGTGTGGGACGTTGTACGTCGGCGGGCAGGGCGCGCTGCGCCGCGCAGCACCAACACCCCGTTCGCAACAAAAACCGCCGTCGTCCTGAGGAGCGCAGCGACGTGAGGGCCTTGTCTTTCCGGCTGTTGCGCCCTCTGGCTCAGGCGGGCTGAACCGGCAGTGCTCTATGACGCGCAGCAGCGAGAAGGCCGGCATCCCGTGTCAGAAGTACGAGTCCTTCGACGCAGGCGGTTGCCAGCAGCACACGGTCGAATGGGTCCGGATGCTCCAGGCCGAGCGCACGGCAAGCCTCCACATGGCTGGCGGCGAGCGGCACGATCCGAAAGCCTTGGTCTTCCAGGCTGGCAGCGAGGGCAGTGTCGGGCAGCGGCAGTTTTCCGCGCGCGTTTTTGAGCACCATCTCCCACAGCGTGGCTGCACTGACGGCGCATTGCTCGTTGGCGATCAGTTTTCTGGTGGTGCGCCCAAGGTGGGCTGCGTCGGTCATCCACCAGTAGACCAGCTGTGTGTCGAGCAGGTAAGCGGTCATTCCGGGTCGTTGCCGACCAGCCCATCGGCGAGCTCGCGGTTGGCGGCGGCATCATCCCAGTCAGGGGCCGGTGGCGGCAGGCCGCGCCACGCGCCTGGCTTTCGATGCACGCGCGGCTCCTGTGCCTTGACCAGCCGCACCACGGGCGTGCCGTTGCGCGCGATGATGACTTCTTCTCCCGCCAGGGCGGCCTTTACCAGCTTTGAGAGCTGATTTTTCGCTTCCAGAATGTTGACTTGCATGGCTGTGTCCAGACTGTCAGGGGCAGGTGATGGTAGCAAGCGCTGGCCAGGCTGGCCAGACTGCCCCGTCGTCCTGAGTAGCGCAGCAACAACAACTCCGTCGTCCTGAGGAGCGCAGCGACGTGAGGACCTTGCCTTTCCGGCCGGTACCGCCAACCTTTCCGGCTGGTACCGTCCAGGCGCAACCAAGGGCAAGGTTGCCACGTCGCGCTGCGCGCTCCTCGCAACGACGGGGTGGGGTGGTGCCTGCGGGAGGCCCGGTCCCGGGCCGAATTTTTCAGCGAAAACCGCATGTCGTGTGGTGGGGTTGTCCTATCGTCCAATGGCCGGGACCTGCCCCTCGCCTAGACTCCGTCTCAATCCGCCACGGTACGGTGGACAGGAGGCACAGGCGTCACCCTCCGGTGCGGCAGTGGTGGATGAACGGGCGCTCATTGGCCTGTGGCAGTAATCGGGATGTCAGAATTGCAGTGCTAAAGTCGCCCCGCAAGTGCGCGGCGTCTCAGCCAACATGAGGGATTTGCAGTGAAGAAAAATATTGGTGCTTTGTTCCTGACAGCCGCCGTGGCATATGCCGGCGCTGCTTCGGCGGACACCATCGTTTACTACGCCGAGACTGGCGCTGGTGGTATTCGACAGGATGTTGATGTGACGTTGACGTCCCCAACTACGCGAAACATCTCCATTGCCTACGACAGTTCGCTGTGGGCCTCGATCACCTCTGCGACGCTGACCGTGTTGTTGGGCGGCGACCGGCTTGATGTGCAGCGGGAATTCGCGGACGTGGCCACGATTGAAGGCGTTGATCCGTTTGTCGGCAATGTGGAAATTGATGGTACCGCCACGCAGGCGTTCTGGGCCATCGATGTTGCTGACAAACTTCTGGCGCCCGATCATTTCACTCCGCTTATGTTCACGCTCAAGGCCGTTAGCGGAGATTTCGACTATCGCAACGCACGGTTGACGGTGAATTTCACCCCGGTTCCCGAGCCCGCCACGACTGCCCTGCTGGGCAGCGGCCTGCTGGTAGCGGGGCTGGCGCTGCGTCGACGCCCTTCCTGATCGGTCGGGTCTGCGTTATGCGGCGCGGCGCTCATTCGGGCGCCGCGCCCTGTCTGTAGAGAGATGGCAAGGTCCTCACGTCGCTGCGCTCCTCAGGACGACGGGGTGTTGGTGTGGCGCGGTGCGGTGCGGATTCGCGGCGGGGGCGCCGCTCCCACGGGGGGCTTCCACAGCGGCTTTTCCTGTGGGAGGCCCGCCCTCGGGCCGAATCTTCGGGTGCGGCGGGCGCGGTCCGGATTCGCGGCGGGGGCGCCGCTCCCACGGGAGGCTTCCACAGCGGCTTTTCCTGTGGGAGGCCCGCCCTCGGGCCGAATCTTCGGGTGCGGCGGGCGCGGTGCGGATTCGCGGCGGGGCGCCGATCCCACGGGAGCCTTCCACAGCGGCTTTTCCTGTGGGAGGCCCGCCCTCGGGCCGAATCTTCGGGTGCGGCGAGCGCGGTGCGGATTCGCGGCGGGGGCGCCGATCCCACGGGGGGCTTCCACAGCGGCTTTTCCTGTGGGAGGACCGCCCTCGGGCCGAATCTTCGGGTGCGGCGGGCGCGGTGCGGATTCGCGGCGGGGGCGCCGCTCCCACGGGCTCCCACGGGAGGCTTCCACGGCGGCTTTTCCTGTGGGAGGCCCGCCCTCGGGCCGAATCTTCGGGTGCGGCGGGCGCGGTGCGAATTCGCGGCGGGGGCGCCGCTCCCACGGGAGGCTTCCACAGCGGCTTTTCCTGTGGGAGGCCCGCCCTCGGGCCGAATCTTCGGGTGCGGCGGGCGCGGTCCGGATTTGCGGCGGGGGCGCCGATCCCGCGGTGTCGCTCGCACAAGGGTTGAGAGCAAGCGGCTGCCGGCATCGAGGCGGCTTCCGGCGCGACGGTGCTTGCCGTAGGGCGATGCTTGGCTGACGGTGCGCCTTGTGGCGGCGGGCGGGGCGGCCGGATAATGCCGGCCCGGCCGCGCGCACCGTCGCGCTGCCAACGACCCGATCCGACTCCCGCGTACATGACACCCAGCGAACGGCGCGTTACCGGCACCCTGTCGGCCATCTACATACTGCGCATGCTGGGGCTGTTCCTGCTGCTGCCGGTGCTGGCGCTGTACGCCGAGACGCTGCCCGGCGCCACGCCGGCCATGATCGGTCTGGCACTCGGCATGTACGGCCTGACGCAGGCGGTGTTCGGCATTCCCTTCGGCAGCGCGTCGGACCGGTTCGGGCGCAAGCCGGTCATCACGGCTGGCCTGTTGCTGTTCAGCGCCGGCAGCGTGCTGGCGGCGGCTGCGCACAGCGTGACCGTCATCATCGCCGGCCGGGCGCTGCAGGGCGCAGGCGCGGTGGCGGCGCCGATCATGGCGCTGCTGGCCGATCTGCTGCGCCCGGAGCAACGCAGCAAGGGCATGGCCGCCATCGGCATCAGCATCGGCGGGGCCTATCTGGTGTCGCTGCCGCTGGGGCCGGTGCTGGCGGCCTGGCTGACGGTGCCGGGCATTTTCCTGATGATCGCCGTGCTGGCGCTGGTCATGATCGGCCTGCTGTGGTGGCAGGTGCCAACCCCGGTGGTGTCGCGCGCGGTCAGCCGGCCGAGTGGGCAACTGCGCGTGGCGCTGAGCGACCCGCATCTGCTGCGGCTGTACTTCAGCATCATGGCGCTGCACATCCTGATGACCGGCACGTTCGTGGTGCTGCCGCCGCTGCTGCGCGACAACCTGCACCTGCCGGCGGCGCAGCATCTGTGGCTGTATCTGCCGACCGTGCTGCTGTCGATCGCGGCCATGGTGCCGCTGATCGTCTACGCCGAGCGGCGCGCCCGCCTGAAGCAGGTGTTCGTGGCCATGGTGGGGCTGCTCACCGGCGGCCTGCTGGTGCTGCTGGAGGGCAATCACGTGCTGTGGGGCGTGGCGGCCGGGCTGCTGGCCTTCCTGATCGCGTTCAACGTGCTGGAGGCCACGCTGCCGTCCATGATGTCGCGCCTGGCACCCATGGCGGGTCGCGGGACGGCGATGGGCGTGTATTCCACGGCGCAGTTTCTGGGGGCTTTCATCGGCGGAGCAGGGGCCGGGTGGCTGCGTGGCCATCACGGCGCCACGGGTGTGCTGCTGGCCGGCCTTGCGCTGTGCGTGATCTGGCTGGCGATATCGCTTGGCCTGCAGGCACCGGCCCACCTGAAAACGCAGCTGGTCGACGTGGGTCGGTTGAGCCCCGAGCAGGCGCGCACGCTGACCGATGAACTGTCGGCGCTGGTCGGCGTGGCCGAGGCGGTGGTGATTCCGGAGGAAGGTGTAGCCTACCTGCGGGTGGATGGGCAGCGGTTCGAGCCGGCCAGCCTGGAGCGGTTCTCGGCGGCGAAAATTTGATGATTTCGATATTACGGAGGCGGTCATGGCGCGCGGCATCAACAAGGTAATTCTGATCGGCAACCTGGGGCGCGACCCCGAGGTGCGCTACACGGCCGGCGGCTCGGCGGTGGCCAATCTGCGCATCGCCACCACCGAGTCGTGGAAGGACAAGCAGACCGGCGAGAAGAAGGAAGCCACCGAATGGCACAGCGTGGTGCTGTTCGGCAAGCTCGGCGAGATTGCCGGCGAGTACCTCAAGAAGGGCCGCACGGTGTACATCGAAGGCCGCTTGCAGACGCGCAAGTATCAGGACAAGGAAGGCGTCGAGCGCTACAGCACCGAAATCGTCGGCTCGGACATGCAGATGCTCGGTGGCGGCGGCGAGGGCCGTGGCGAAGGCGGTGGCAGTTACGGCGGCCGCCAGAGCGGTGGTGAAGAGCCGACCTGGGGCGGCGGTGCGCCGGCGGCGGCTGGTCGACCGGGCGGCGGCGCCAGCAAGCCTGCGGCCGACGACTTCGGCGGCGATTTCGACGACGACATCCCGTTTTAGGAATCGGTCGTGCCGGTGGCAGCCGTCCGGCGTACACGGCGGCTGAAAAGCCTTTTGTGGCTTGAAACCCCTGCCGTCGCCGACCTGCCAGAGCCTGCTGTTGCGCGCTGTATCCTGATCACATGAGCTCCACACCGTCCGCCGTCCAGGCGCCCGATCCACTGGCCGCCGCCCTCACGCAGACCCTGCACGCGCAGGTCTGCGCCTTGCTGCCGCGGGGCCTGCAGGGTCTGGTGGTGCAGGTGCCGGGGCACTGGCCGGCCGTGGACCTGGGCGGGCGCGGCGAGCGCGCCTGGTCGGTGGTCATGGCCGGGCCGGGTGCGCCGGCGGCGGGTGTCGGCCTGCGCGCCGATCCGGCCGCCTGGCCGCTGGCCAGCGACAGCGCGGCGGTGGTGATCCTGCTGCACGTGCTGGAACACGTGGCCGATCCGGCACCGATCCTGGCCGAGGCCGAGCGGGTGCTGATGCCGTTCGGGCGGCTGCTGGTGGCCGGCTTCAACCCGTGGAGCCTGTGCGGGCTGCGTGGGCTGGCCGAGCGCTTCGGCAATCATTCCCGCGACTGGTGGCCGCAGCATTTGCGCTCGGTGGGCGAACTGCGTCAGTTGCTGGCCCGCCTGCCGATGCAGGTGGAGGACGTCACGACGGCGTTTTTCCGCCTGCCGCTGGAGCGGCAATGGGCGCTGCGCGGTACGCGCGTCATGGAGCGCATCGGCCCGCGCCTGCTGCCGCGCGGTGGCGGGCTGTATTGCCTGGCCGCCAGCAAGCGGCGCTTTGCGGTGCGCCCGCTGCGCCTGCAGTGGCAGCGCCTGCCGGTTTACGCAACACCTGCGCAGCGGCTGCCGGCCGGACGGGCGGCGGCATGAGCCAGCCGGTGCAAATCTTTGCCGACGGCGCCTGCCGCGGCAATCCGGGTCCGGGCGGCTGGGGCGCGCTGCTGCGCTACGGCGAGCAGGAGCGCGAGCTGTGGGGCGGCGAGGCCCACACCACCAACAATCGGATGGAACTGACGGCCGTGATTCGCGCGCTGGAGGTGCTGCAACGGCCAAGCCGGCTGCACATCGTCACCGATTCGCAGTACGTGCTGCACGGCATCACGCAGTGGCTGGCCGGCTGGAAACGGCGTGGCTGGCGCACCGCCGACGGCAAGCCGGTCAAGAACCAGGAGCTGTGGCAGCGTCTGGACGAACTGTTGGTGCCGCACCAGGCCGAGTGGACCTGGGTGCGCGGCCACACCGGGCATCCGGAAAACGAGCGCGCCGACGCCCTGGCCAATCGCGGCATCGATGAACTGCTGGGCGGCAAGGCGGCGGCGGGCGCGGGTGGCCGGCGATGAGGCAGATCGTTCTGGATACCGAGACCACGGGCCTGTCGCCGTCCGAGGGCCACCGCGTGATCGAAATCGGCGCCGTCGAGCTGCTGAACCGCCGCCTGACCGGCAAGCATTTCCACCACTACCTGCAGCCGGACCGGCCGATCGACCCCGGCGCCGAGGAAGTGCACGGCATCAGCAACGAATTCCTGGCCGACAAGCCGCGCTTTGGCGACGTGGCGGCGGAATTCCTGGAGTTCATCGCCGGTGCCGAGCTGGTGATCCACAACGCCGACTTCGACATCGGCTTTCTGAACGCCGAGCTGGCACGCCTCGACAACGGGACTCCGGATCGCATCGACGCCCTGTGCAGCGTGCTCGATACGCTGCCGATGGCGCGGCGCCTGCATCCTGGCCAGCGCAACACGCTGGACGCCCTGTGCCGCCGCTACGGCGTGGACAACTCCGGGCGCAGCCTGCACGGCGCGCTGCTGGACGCGCAGATTCTGGCGGATGTGTACCTGGCCATGACCGGCGGCCAGGTCACGCTGCTGCTGGGTGACGAGGCCAACGCCGCGCACGACGGCAATGCGGCCCAGCCGCTGCGCGTTCGCGCCGACCGACCGGCGCTGCCGGTCACCCTGCCGACCGAGGACGAGATGCTTGCCCACATGGCGCGTCTGAAGGCCATCGACAAGGTCAGCGGCGGGCGTTGCCTGTGGCTGGCCGGCGGCGTCGATTCCTGACTGTCCGGCTTGGGTAAACTTGCGGACCGATTTTTTTCGCGCCACCCCCTTTCGTTCACGACCCATAAAGGTAGACCCATGAGCCAGGCCTTCTCCATCCGCGTGCAGCAATCCGGCGCCGAGTACCCCTGCGCCCCGGACGATACGGTGCTGCGCGCCGGTCTGCGGGCGGGCGTTGGCCTGTCCTATGAGTGCAACGTCGGCAGCTGCGGCAGCTGCAAGTTCGAAGTGGTGGAAGGCGAGGTGCGCACCCTGTGGGAGGAAGCCCCGGGCCTGAACCCGCGCGATCGTCAGCGCGGCCGGCTGCTGGCCTGCCAGTGCGTGCCGGTGAGCGACTGCGTGATCAAGCCGATGATCATCGACGATCATTTCATCCCGACCGACACGCCGCGCCGGTTCAAGGGCGAGTTGCTGGCCGTCCGCGATCTGACGCACGACATCCGCGAGTTCGTGTTCAAGGATAACCAGCCGGCCGGCTTTCGGCCGGGCCAGTACGCGCTGCTGCACCTGCCGGGTGTAGCCGGGCCGCGTGCCTATTCCATGTCCAACATCCGCAACGCCGACGGGCGCTGGGAGTTCATCATCCGCAAGGTGCCCAACGGCGCCGGCACCGCGGCGCTGTTCGACCTGAAGGTCGGCGACCACATCGACATCGACGGCCCGTACGGCCTGGCCTACCTGCGCACCGAGATCAAGCGCACCGTGGTGTGCATCGGCGGCGGCTCGGGCCTGGCGCCCATGCTGTCGATTGCCCGCGGGCTGGTGGCGGACCCGTCCATGGATGGCGTGAAGCTGAAGTTCTTCTATGGCGCCCGCGGGCCGCGCGACCTGTGCGGCGAGGAGGAACTCAAGGCCCTGCCGGGCTTTGGCGATCGCATCGAGTTTTTCCCCGCGCTGTCCGATCCGGACCTGGCCAAGGCCGGCAGCTGGACCGGCCTGCTCGGCTTCATCCACGAGCAGGTCAAGGCGCACATCCCGGCCGACCAGCTGATGGAATGCGAGTTCTACACCTGTGGCCCGCCGGTGATGATCAATGCCGTCATGCAGATGCTGGGCGGCGAGCTGAAGGTACCGCCGGACCGCATCCATTACGACAGCTTCGTCTGATCGGTGCGCCACCCGCGCGTCCTGCTGGGCGCGCGGCGGCACTGGCTGGGCCGGCTGCGGGATCGAGGACGCCGGCCGCATTGCCGAGCAGGCCGGCGCCAGGGCGCTGGTCAGAAGCCACGTCATTTCGCACAACGCGAGCGACGATCGCCTGCGCCTGGCCAGCCGGCATTACTCCGGCCGGCTGGTGCCGGGGCACGATCTGGCGGCCATCGGCATAGGCCGCCGGCGCGCGGCCTGACGAAGCGTCTCAGATGATCGGCGGCAGCAGCGGTACCAGGCCGTCGCTGTTCAGCAACGCCACTTTCTTGTGGGCGATTCGCCACTGGTCGCCGTGCCGCTGCAGGCGGTATTCGCACTGCGCCGGCAGGATCTCCAGCACCTGATCGCGGCGCTGGTCGTTCTCGCGGTACAGGTAGATCACCTGGTTGCAGGCGATGTCGGCGCTGTCGCCATCGGCGCGCTCCACAAGCACGTTGCTGACCGTGTGCACGCTGCGGATGGGCGGGTCGCCCACCCAGTAGAACGGGCTTTCGGCCCGGTCGAGGCGGTCTTCCACCATGGACGGCGTGGCGTAGACGATGGAGCAATGCAGCTGTGGATCGCCGTCGGCGTCGCCGTTGGGCACCCAGTAGATCGCATCGTCGGTCAGCAGTTGTCGCCAGTCGCGAAACTTGCGCTGATCGAGCAGCCGCACTTCGCGGAACAGGAAGGCTTCAGCTTGGGCCTGGTTCATGTGCTGCTCCTCAGCCTGCCGCGGCCAGGCGGATGCGGCTGGGCGCGGGCGCCTTGCCTTCCATCAATCGCCGGTATTCGTAGTAGGGCGCCCGCTGCTGGGTTTCCTGCGTGTGATGGCCGCAGCGCAGGCCCTCGGCGGTGGTTTCTTCCGATTTCAGACCCCGGTTGAACAGCACCCACGGCGCCGTCCAGGCTTCCATGCCCTGCTGGATGCGATCAAACGTGGCCAGGTCGTCCGGTCCGCCGGCCCCGCCGGGGCCGTAGAAGAACTCATGCTCGCGCACCCGACGCAGGTTCATCTCGGCCGGCGCGCCGACCATGGAGGTGTGGTACTGGCGCACTTCGGTGAGGTCGGCCGCCAGGGGCCGGATCACCCGCACGTGGTATTCCAGGATCGCCATGTTCGGGAACAGCACGATGTTGAAGCGGTGGCGCAGCGCGTTCATGGCCCGCTGGCGGCCATGGGCACTGATCAGCATGTCGATGAACTCGGCCGGCCAGCGCTCGTGCACCTGCGCGTCGGTGAGGGTGTAGTTCTCGATGATGTTGTGGCCGAAGCCCAGGTCGTAGGCCTTCATGGGCAGGTTTTGGTACTGCTTCATGATCGGCAGGAAGCGGCTCATGATGTCGATGGCCGTGCGGTGGTTGTGCCACACGTGGTAGCCCTCGACGCTGCCTTCCAGCTGCGCCTTCCAGTTGCCGCGGTAGCGGTGCTTGTAGATGCCGGTGCGCCCGACGGTGATTTCGCCGGTTGGCGACAGGTCGCAGTAGTAGTCGATGTACTTTTTGGCGGCGGCGATGTGGGTGTCGAAGTCGCGCACGTCCGGGTTCAGGCTCGCGAACACGAAGCCGCGGTAGCTGCCCACGCGCGGCGCCGCCGGCAGGCCAAGGCCGGCGTAATCGAGCTCGCCCTCGTTGTAGCCGCGCGGCAGGCCGACCGCCTCCAGGCTGCCGTCCAGGCGAAAGGTCCAGGCGTGGTAGGGGCAGGTGAAACTTTCCGCGTGACCGAACTCGCGTGCACACAGGGTCGAGCCGCGGTGCGTGCAACGGTTGGCGATGACGTGGATTTGGCCTGCCATGTCGCGCGACATGATCACCGGCACGCGGCCGATGAAGCTGGTCTTGTAGTCGCCCGGGTTGGGCACCTCGCTGGCGTGGCCCACGTACACCCAGGTGGCGTGGAAAATCTTGTCCATCTCCTCGTCGAAGATGGCCGGGTCACGGTACAGCTCGGCGTGGTTGGCCTCGGGCCGCGACATTTCCGGTCGGTAATGGCTCTGTGACATCGTTCGTTCTCCTCGGTCTGCACTTGGCGGCAGTTGAATCGGGTGCTGCGATTATCCGACGCTTTTCGGTCGCACATGCCACGGTGCGCAGCGCTCGGTGGCCGCGCCGCAGGCCGCAGGCGCCCACCGGCGCGCCGTGCCCGGCTGACGCGCGGTGCGTCTATTCAGGCAGGCGGTTGGCCGCGTCGTAGCCTTTTTTTCGTGACCTCGAATATCTCCTCCGCCGTGCCGCGGGCAGCCAGCAGGCCGCCATTGACCAGCTCTTTCAGGGCCGCTTCCCAGGCCGCAGTGGCGCGCGCATCCGCGCGGTTGTCGTCCGGCAGCAGGTTCCTGTCGTTGGTGACCAGCTCGTCACCCGTGCCGTAATGCGCAAACTGCACGATACCGGCCGGATCCTTGGCGGCCTCCTTCAGGAGCCGCTGCGGGTGCAGCCCGAAACATGGTTGCGCCAAAACCGGCCCAGAAACAGCAGCACAAGATGCCGACCTTGACCTTCTCGGAAGCGCTGGCAAGGAGACGGGCAAGATGGGCGGGCGGTCGAAGGGTGGCCCTGCACCGACCCGCTGACACCGCGCCACGCCCGCACCCGATCGTTGAACGGGTGGTGAATCGTCGGCTGTGCGACCGGTAGCCCTCGCTTGTCGGGGATTTCCAACGCCCGGTCAGTCACGCCTCCGCAGCCTCGAAGGCCGCCACCGGCACTATTCGATTGACCGCGATCGACTTGCGCAGCGCCTTGATGCGTTCGATTTCGTGCAGGGTTTGCGCGGAGAAATAAGACTCGCCGCAACTCGGGCACGACCACATGGGAATGGCCTCGATGACCAGCAGGGCCGCGCCCTGGCCGAAGCTGCGCGTGACGTGTTTCAACTGCACTGCGGCGCTGCCGCAATGAGCGCAGTGTTGCTCAACAACGGTAGACGGTGACGACGATGAGCTTGCCGGTGATGCCGATTTTGACGACAGCTTCCGCGGCGGTGCCGTTGAGCGTGGCGCCTGTGACGACGCACTTGACTTCGCGGCTTTGGGGGTCGCGCTGGCGCGCGGTGATTTGCCCCGTGAGGATGATGTTTTCGAGGTCGAGGATGCAGAGGTGGTCATCTTCAAGCTCTTCGGCGGCGCGGGTGGAAACGACGTAGTTCAGCGTACGGATCAGGTGGCGGAACTGGCTGATCGTTGCTGGTGCCATGAAATCCAGTGTACGGAATCTGGCACGCGAAGTAGGTCTTGGGTTCGCCTGGGTCAGGGGTTGGTTGCGAGCTCAAAGCGGCTTGTCGAACCGTGCATCGTGGTCCTGTGCCATCGCCAGAATGACCGACCACGCCTGCTCGGACACCGGCATCACCGACAGCCTGTTCCCGCGCCGCACCAGCGGCATGTCGATCAGCGCCGGGTGCTCGCGCAGTTCGGCGAGCGAGATCAGGCGCGGCAGTTTGCGCACCAGGCGCACGTCGACCATGAACCAGCGCGGCTTGTCGGGGGTGGAGGCCGGGTCGAAGTATTTGCTCTCCGGATTCCACGAACTGTGGTCCGGATACGCCTCGCGCACGACTTCCACGATGCCGACGATGCCCGGCGGGTCGCAGTTGGAGTGGTAGAAAAAGGCCTGATCGCCGACCTGCATGGCGCGCATGAAGTTGCGTGCCTGGTAGTTGCGCACGCCGTCCCAGTGCTCGGTGGCGTCGGGCTTGGCGGCCAGGTGGTCGATGCCGAACACGTCCGGTTCGGATTTGAACAGCCAGTGGTTCATGGGGTGCTCGGGGTGGCTGACTTGCGGCCGATGCGGCTTTCCGTGCCGGCGCGCAGGCGGGCGATGTTCTCGCGGTGGCGCCAGGTGAGGATGGCGGCGATCAGCAGCGTGGTCAGCACCAGCGCCGGCTGGCGCGTCCACAGCGCGGTGTAGATCGGCGTCAACCCGACGGCGACCAGGGCGGCCAGGGACGAATAGCGCGTGATGGCGGCGGTGGCGAGCCAGGTAAGACAGGCAGCCAGGCCAACCGGCGGGCTCATGGCCAGCACCACGCCGAGGGTGGTGGCGACGCCCTTGCCGCCGGCGAAGCCAAAATAGAGCGGGTACAAATGACCGAGAAACGCCGCGAACATGACCGCCGCCAGGCCCCACGGCGGCAGGTGCAGCGCATGCGCCGCCAGCACCGGCAGCACGCCCTTGAGCAGGTCGCCGGCCAGGGTCAGGAAGGCCGGCCACTTGCCGCCGATGCGCAGCACGTTGGTGGCGCCCGGATTGCGGGAACCTGCGCTGCGCGGGTCCGGCAGGCGCAGCAGGCGACACACGACAATGGCCGCCGACAGCGAGCCCAGCAGGTAGGCAACGACGGTGAGAGCCAGGGACAGAATCAACATGCGGATGACCGGGATGGATGAAACGCGGCGGGCGACAGGCGCAGCGACGCGGATATTAACGGTGCCGGCCCATGCCTGAGCTGCCGCTGCCGGATGCCCAGGCGCTGGAGCTGTCGGCGCAGCTTGCGGGCCGCATCCGCGCGGCGATTGCCGCTGGCGGCGGGCGGCTGGGTTTCGATGCCTACATGCAGCTGGCCCTGTACGAGCCGGGGCTCGGGTATTACGTCAACGGGCTGCGCAAGTTCGGGGCCGAGGGGGATTTCACCACCGCGCCTGAGCGCTCGCCGCTGTTTGCCCGCGCGCTGGCGCGGCAGGTGGCGCAGGTACTCAGCGCCGTGCCGGATGGCGAGGTGCTGGAATTCGGCCCCGGCAGCGGCGCGCTGGCGGCCGAGTTGCTGGCGGAACTCGACGCGCTCGGCTGCCTGCCGCGGCGGTATCTGATGCTGGAGCTGAGCGCCGAGCTGCAGCAGCGCCAGCGCGCGGCAATCGCCCGGCGCGTGCCGCATCTGGCCGGGCGGTTGGCGTGGCTCGCGCAGTTGCCGGAGCAATTCACGGGCGTGGTGATCGCCAACGAGGTGCTGGACGCCATGCCGGTACGGCGGTTTCGTGTGGTGGATGGCGGCATTACCGAGCTTTACGTGACCACGGCGGGGGAGGGCATGGAGCTGGTCAACGGCCCGCCGCAGGACGAGCTGCTGGCAGCCCGCGTGGCCTCGCTCGATCTGCCCACCGGTTACGAATCGGAAGTCAATTTCGCCGCCGAGGCCTGGGTCCGCACGCTGTGCGAGCGCCTGCAGCGCGGCCTGCTGCTGCTGATCGACTACGGCTACGCGCAGGCCGAGTACTACCACCCGCAACGCCACACCGGCACGCTGCAGTGCCATTACCGCCAGCGCGCGCACGCCGATGCGCTGCTGTGGCCGGGTTTGCAGGACATCACGGCGCATGTCGATTTCACCGCCATGGCGCAGGCCGGATGCGAGGCCGGGGCGAGCCTGGCCGGTTTCGCCAATCAGGCGCAGTTCCTCATCAACTGTGGTCTGCCGCAGCTGCTGGAAGCGCTCGACCCGGCCGATCCGGCATACATGGACCTGGCCCTGCAGGTGCGGCAGCTGCTGCTGCCGCAGGCCATGGGCGAGGCCTTCAAGGTGCTGGCGCTGACACGCGGGCTGGACGACGGCGACGGTCTGATCGGCTTTGCCAGTGGCGATCGGCGGCACCGGCTGTGAGCGGGGACATGTGCCGGTATTGACGCCGGTCAGGCTGACGCCGGTGCGGATGGTTGAACGAGGCTAACGACCGTTAGAATGCAGTTCGGCTCTGACAAGGCGTGCGGGAGTCGGCGGCCCAGGGAAGGGTAGTAGGGTGGTGCCGGTGGCCCCGGCACGCGCGCTTTCCAATCAGGCACGGGCTTCCCGCGACAGGGTGGCCCGATCCGCCGGCCCGGTGCCGGCATTACGCAGGAGCAAGGGCATGCGTATCGAACGTCTCTCCCCGGCCAGTTACCGGGACCTGATCCAGCCGGACCGCGTCCACGGCTCGCTGTATACCGAGCCGTACGTGTTCGAGGACGAGCTGGACAAGATTTTTTCGCGCGGCTGGGTGTTCGTGGCCCACGACAGCGAGCTGCCGAACCCGGGCGACTACATCACCCGCACCGTCGGGCGCCAGCACTACCTGGTGGTGCGCGGCCAGGATGGCGCGGTGAACGTGTTCATCAACCGCTGCCAGCATCGCGGCAATCTGGTGTGCAACACCGCCGCCGGCAACGCCAGGAACTTCACCTGCCCCTACCACGGCTGGACCTTCGGCCTGAATGGCGAGCTGCAGGACGTGCCGCACGCCGGCGGCTTCCAGAAGGACTGGAGCAAGCTTGGCCTGGAGGTGCCGCGCAGCGGCAGCTACCGCGGTTTTGTGTTTGCCAGCGCGGCGCCGGACGGCATTACGCTCGACGAGCACCTGGGCCGCGCCAAGGAGCTGATCGACCGCGCCTGCGACCTGTCGCCCGAGGGCAGGCTGCGCCTTTCCGCCGGCTGGGTGCGCCATGAGTACGGCGCCAACTGGAAGATGCTGCCCGAGAACGACACCGACGGTTACCACGTCGGCTTCACGCATCAGTCCTTCGTGCGGGCCATCCGCTCGCAGTACGACCAGTTCGTGGCGGACGACACCTCGGCCAACGGCGTCATCCGCGACTGGGGCAACGGCCACACCGAGATCGACTTTGCCGGCGGCTACACCAAGCCGCTGGAGTGGCTGGGCACCAGCCCCGAAAAGGCCGCCGACTACGTGGCCGCGATGGAAAAATCGTACGGCAAGGAGCGGGCCGCCGAGCTGATGCGCCTGGGTCCGCCGCACGCCTGCATCTGGCCGAACCTGTTTCTGGCCGAGATGAACATCGTCATTTTCCAGCCGCTGGCCGTGAACAAGAGCGTGCAGTGGCACACGCCGATGTTGCTGGAAGGCGCGCCGAGCCTGGATTTTCGGCTGTTGCGGCAAAGCGAGGGGGCGCTCGGGCCGGCCTCGTTCCTGGTGGCGGACGACGCGTCGATTGCCGAGCGGGCGCAGCAGGCACTCGAAGCCGGTGATCCGTGGTGTGATTTGAGCCGCGGCCTGAATCGCGAGGAAACCGACCCGCGCGGCGTGCGTACCTCGCACATGACCGACGAGACCTCGAACCGCGGTTTCTGGCAGCACTACCTGCACGTGATGGCCGGCTGAGGGGCACGCAATGAGCACTGCAACACTCGAACAAGCCGCGCTCGGCGAAGCCGAACTGCGCGAAGTGACCGGCTTCATCTATCAGGAAGCGCGCCTGGCCGACGAGTCCCGCTACGCCGACTGGGAAGCCCTGTGGACCGACGACGGCGTGTACTGGGTGCCGCGCGCCGAGGGCCACGACCCGAACACGCACGTGTCGCACATCTACGACAACCGCACCCGTATCGCCACCCGCGTGCGCCAGCTGCTGACCGGCTATCGTTACAGCCAGGAGCCGGCCTCGCCGATGCGGCGGTTGATTTCCAATGTCGAGATCGGCCGAACGGATGACGGCTACGAGGTCGGCTCGAACTTCATGCTGATCGAGACGGTGGTCCAGTCCACACACGCCATGCGCATCTGGGCCGGGCGCACCACGCACCGGCTGCGGCGCACGGACGAAGGCCTGAAGATGGCCTACAAGAAGGTGGTCCTGGTCAATGGCGACGAGGCGATTCCGAATCTGGCATTTCTGATTTGATGGTTTGCCGCGGCGGCAAGGAATCCGCCCCCGAAGAGCGCCCGCCGCTCGCCTGATTGTAGAAAGCCGGATCGGGCGATCCGGCTTTCTTAGGTCCGAACAGTCCGGGATGGATTGCTGCGGGCCTGCCCCCACAACCTTGAGGAGAAACTGCATGGCCAGCAAGAAACCGCTGGCGGCGATCCGTGGCTTTGCCATGTCGGATCTGAGCCGTCAGTACATCGGGCCGACCTGGCAACTGGCGGTCACCGCCATCCACCGCGCCATCGCCGACGCCGGGCTGAAGAAGTCCGACATCGACGGCCTGCTCATCAACAAGAGCCCGGTCGCGACGCTGATGGACCTGCCGATGGACCTGCTGGACTACGCGGGCCTGAAGGATCTGACCCTGTGCTCGGTGGTCGAGGCCGAGGGTTCGTCCGGCGTGCAGATGGTGCAGCAGGCCGCGCTGGCAGTGCAGGCCGGCATGGCCAAGGCGGTGGTGTGCGTGTTTTCGGACGCGCCGATCGTGCCGGGGGTCAGTACCCAACAGGCCTTTGGCATGCCGCTGCCGCTGATGGGCAAGCTCGGCAGCGAGGCGCCGACTGGCCTGTTCGGGCCGGTGGCGGCCTATGCGCTGGCGGCGCGGCGCTACATGCACAAGAATCATCTGACCGAGGATCACCTGGGCGCGGTGGCGGTCGCCTGCCGGCAGTGGGCGCTCAAGAGTCCGCTGGCGATGATGAAAAAGCCGCTCAGCATGCAAGACCACCACAACTCGCCGTACGTGGTGGAGCCGTTTCACCTGTTCGACTGCTCGTTCCCGGTCAACGGCGCCGTGGCCGTGGTCGTGACCAGTGCCGAGCGCGCCGCCGACGGCCCACAGCCGGCGGTGTACATCCACGGCATGGGGCAGGGGCACCGCGGTGTGACCAACCGGCGCGGCTTCGAGAACGAGATCGAGATCGGTGCCAAGCTGGCCGGGCAGGGCGCCTACGCCATGGCCGGTGTCGGCCCCAAGGACATCGACTGCGCGCAGGTTTACGACGCGTTCACCTATTGCATCCTGCTGCAGCTGGAGCAGTACGGCTTCGTCGAGCCGGGCGGCGCCGGTGAGTTCGTGCTGGCCGGCCAGACGGCGCCGGGCGGCAGCTTTCCGGTCAACACCGGCGGCGGCCAGTTGTCCGGCTATTACCTGCAGGGCGGCACGCCGCTGTCGGAGGGCGTGATGCAGGCCCGTGGCACGGCCGGCGAGCGCCAGGTCAAGCACGATCTGGTGCTTACCGCCGCCTACGGCGGGCGCATGATGTACCACGCCTGCATGATCACCAGCCCGCACGCCAGCCTGTAAGGAGGTCGCCATGTACGACATCACGCGCATCAAGGGCTGGCCGATGCCGGTCCTGAACGAGTTGAACCAGCCGCATTTCGACGCCATGGCCGACGGCAAGGTGTTGGTGCAGCACTGCCCGGACTGCGACACCTGGCTGGCGCCGGGCGCATTTGTGTGCGAGAACTGTGGCTCGACCGCTGTGCAGTGGCGTGAGGCTTCCGGCCGCGGCGAGATCTATAGCTACGTGGTCATGCACCGCACCTTCGACCCGGCCTTCGAGGCCATGGTCCCGTACAACGTGTGCCTGATCGAGCTCGCCGAAGGTCCGCGCCTGCTGGCCAACGTGGTCGGCGTCGCCAACAACGACCTGACCATCGGCCGCGCCGTGCAGGCCACGTTCGAGAAAGTCGGCGAAGGATTGCCGCTGCTGAAATTCAAGCCCGGCTGATCCTCGCCGCGTTCTGCCCCCACCAGACCTGCGACAGGAGACGGCGGCCATGCTGCCACGCGATTACATTGCCCGCTGCGCGGCGCACTACCCGGACAGGATTGCCTATCACGATGGCGACCGGTCGCTGAGCTGGCAGGCGATTCACACTCGCTCGGACCGCCTCGCCGCTGCCCTGCAGGGCCTTGGCCTGAAAAAAGGCGATGTGGCCGCCATCCTCAGCCACGAGCACCTGGAGGTCTACGAGCACCTCTACGCCTGCTACAAGATCGGCCTGCTGCGCTGCGGCATCAACTGGCGCTACGCGCCGCGCGAGATGCTGCACGTCATCCGCGACAGCAACGCACGGGTGATTCTGGTGCAGGCCAACTGCGTGCCGCTGCTGGCCGAGATACTGGACGACATCCGCGCCGAGGGCCGGATCCTGATCGGCTACGGCGGCGCGCACGGCCTGCAGCATGACCTGGAGACCCTGATCGACAGCGCGGATGCCGGGCCGCGGCCCGTGGAGCTGGCCGAGGATGACCTGATCGCGCTCAGCTACACCTCCGGCACCACCGGAATGCCCAAGGGCGTGATGCTGAGCCAGGGCGCCATGCGTGACTCCATGCTGTACACGGTGCTGGGCATCGGGCTGCGTTACGAGGACGTGTGGTTCCCGCCCACGGCCTCGGGCTGGATCACCTTCGTGCTGGGTTCGATGAACCTGATGAACGGCATGAGCGTGGTGCTGCCCAATGGCGACTTCGATACCGCGCGTTTCCTGCAGTTCGTCGGCCGCTATCGGGTCACGGCCACCATCATCGTGCCGCTGATGATGCAGCGCCTGCTGGACGAGTACGACCGCGGCGGCTACGACCTGTCCTCGCTGCGGCTGGTTACCTACGGCTCCTCGCCGGCGCGCCCGGCGCTGATCCGCCGCACGCTGGACACCTTCGGCTGCGAGTTGATGCAGCTGTACGGCATCACCGAAACCACCGGCGGCTGGGTGTCGTTCCTGCATCACGACGATCACCTGCGCGGGCTGTCCGAGCGCCCGGAGCTGCTGAGCTCCTGCGGCCGCTGCGGTGTGCACATGGAGCTGTCCATCCGCGACGAGCGCGGGCGGCCGCTACCGGCAGGTGAAGTCGGCGAGGTCTGGATCCGCGCCAGCACCAACATGCGCGGCTACCTGAACCTGCCGGAGCTGACCGCGCAGACGCTGGTCGACGGCTGGCTGAAAACCCACGATCTGGGCCGGCTGGACGCCGACGGTTACCTGTACCTGACCGACCGCAAGAATTTCCTGATCATCTCCGGCGCTGCGAACATTTACCCGAGCGTGGTCGAGACCGTGCTGGCCGAGCATCCGGCGGTGCGCGAGGTGGCGGTGATCGGTGCGCCGCACCCCGAATGGGGCGAGGCGGTGGTGGCGACGGTCAGCCTCAGGGAAGGCGCCCACGTGACGGCCGAGGAGCTGCTGGCCTTCTGCCGGCCGCGCCTGGCCAAGTACGAAGTGCCCAAGCACATCGAGATCGTCGACGAGCTGCCCAAGGGCCTGACCGGCAAGGTGCTCAAGAAGAATATCCAGGGCTGGTACAGGGACAACCCGACACGGCTGCCCTGGAAACCGGTCGACTGATCGGCCGTTAATTCGCTTACCATTCGAGTTGCTGTCGCGTGGCAGCCGCATACGCGGCGGTCCGCACAACCATAAGCAGGAGAGAGACGTCATGACCAAGCCGGACGAGAAATTCCATACCCAGATCACCACCCCGGCGCCCGACATGGGCACCGGCCCGCTGCCGGTCGAGCCCTACATCTCGGCCGAGTTCTTCGAGAAGGAGCGCGAAAAAATCTTCCGCCGCGCCTGGCTGGAGGTGGCGCGGGTCGAGGAACTGCCCAATCCCGGCGACTACGTGGTACGCCCGATCGAGGTGCTCAAGACCTCGATCCTGCTGGTGCGCGGCAAGGACGGCGTGGTGCGTGGTTTCCACAACGTGTGCACGCACCGCGGCATGGCCGTGGCCATCTGCGACAAGGGCAACGCGCAGGGCTTCATCTGCAACTTCCACGGCTGGACCTTCGATCTGGACGGTCGCCTCAAGGGCCTGCCGGGCGAAGAGTATTTCGCCAATCTGGACCGCGCCGACTATGGCCTGCGGCCGGTGGCCACCGACACCTGGAACGGCTTCATCTTCGTGCACTGGGAACCCGAGCCCAAGATCGGCCTGCGCGAGTTCCTGGGCGGCATGGCCACGCAGCTGGACGACTACCCGTTCGCCCGCTTCAACCACATTGCCCGCTACAGCGCACGGGTGAAGGCCAACTGGAAGACCTTCATCGACGCCTTCCACGAGGCCTACCACGTGATGATGGTGCACCGGCACACGGTGCCGGATGCCTGCGCCGGGCAGGAAAACCCCTACGGCCTGCTCAGCACCGCGCGCATCTACGGGCCGCACCATTCCGGTTCCGTGTGGGTCAATCCGAACCACAAGCCGACCCCGTCGGAAACGCTGGCCTGGAAATACGGCATGAGCTTCGCGCCGGGCGACATGGTCGACCTGCCGGGCCTGAACCCGGACAAGTCCGCCAACTGGTGGTTCGACATCAACGTGTTCTTCCCGAATTTCTTCATCGACGTCGGGCCGGGCTGGTACTTCACCTACAACTTCTGGCCGGTGTCGGTGGACGAGTCGACCTGGGAGATGAACATCTACCAGCTCGACGCCGAGACGGCCGGCCAGAAATTCGCCCAGGAACACACCAAGGTGCTGCTGCGCGACATCCTGTACGAGGATCTGAGCACGCTCGAATTCGCGCAGAAGGCGATGGGCTCGGGGGTGCTCAAGCACCTGCCGGTCAGCGAGATGGAGATCGCCGTGCGCCACCAGTTGCACACGGTGCAGGAATGGGTGAACCGGCCATGAGCGAGACCGGCTTTGCCCTGCCCGAGGCTTATCGGGACCTCGCCTGGCTGGCCGACTGGGCGCTGCCGACCGAGCGCGGGCGGCACAGCAAGCGCATCGGCACGCCACTGGCCGAAATCCAGCGCGTGTACGATGCGCTGCTGCCGCGCATCGAGTCGATGATCGCGCATCTGGACCAGTTTCCGATCAATGATCTGCCGCCGGCCGAGGCCAACCTGATGCTGTTGGCCCTGGTGTTCGTGGAAGTGTCGCCGTCAGTGGAGCTGCTGCACTCGCCGACCGTGCCGGATGGCTTCGAGCCCAGTCGCTTCGAGGTGCATTTCTGAGGCGGTGCTGCCAGGCCGGTACATCGCATACACCCGTCAATCAACCGAAGGAAGCCTATAGATGGCCATCGAAATCGACGTGAAGAAGACCGCTGTCCTGTCGATGGATTTCCAGAACGACATCATCCATCCGGATGCTCCCCTGGCGCAGGCGGCCGGCTTTGCCAAGATGGTGCAGGAAACCGGCATCCTGCCGCGCAGCGCCAAGCTGCTGGATGCCGCCCGCCAGGCCGGCATGAAGGTCATCCATGTGATGGTGGAGTTCGGGCCGGATGCGGCACCGATGCCCACGCGCGGCGCCTTCTTCCGCATGCTGGGTCAGGGCGGCCCGACCCTGGTGCCGGGCAGCTGGGGCGCGCAGATTCATGATGAAGTGGCGCCCAAACCCGGCGACGAGATCGTCAAGAAGTCCATGATCAGCGCCTTCGTGGGTTCGAACCTGGACGAGGTGCTCAAGAAGAACGGCATCACCGACATTGCCATGATCGGCGTGGCCACCACTTTCGTGGTGGAAGGCACCACCTGGAGCGCCGTCGACAAGGGCTACAACTGCATCGTCATCGAAGACTGCGTCTGCGCCGGCAGCAAGGAAGCCCACGACGCGGCCATCCAGACTTCGCTGACCTACCTCGCCGATCTGTGCAAGGCCGACGAGTTCATCGCCGCCATTCAGAAGTAATCCCGGCCAGCCGGTGATTTGCGAGCCCCGCCGGTGCATTCGCGCCGGCGGGGCTTTTTTGCGTGCTCGGTCCTGCGGTTCCGTCGCGGGCCGTGTCACAAGGCTGCCATGCGCTGGGTTTAACATGCCCGGTCATGATTGAGCCGCCCCTTTCGGCCGCGGCCGGCGCGTGGGACGCGGCGACCTGTCTGGCCTTGATCGACGAGCTGCAGCAGCTGCGCGCCGCCATGCTGCAGGCGCATCAGCGTCTCAGCCCAAGGCTGGATGATGTGCAGCCGCACTGGCAGGCCAGTGCCGTCAATCTGGCGCATTACCTTGCCATGCGCCGTCATGACATCCGCCACCTGCAGGAACGTCTGGCCTGGGTCGGTGTGTCGTCGCTCGGCCGCGCCGAGACGCATGCGCTGGCCAGCGTGGACAAGGTCCTGGGCTTGCTGCACCTGGTGGTGGGGCAAACGTGGACCGCGCGCAGCGGCGACGAACCGGTTGGCGCCCAGCGTGGCCCGGCGCTGCTGGCGCAGCACGCCGAGCGCCTGTTCGGACCCCCGCCGCAGGCGCGCGGCGTGCGCATCATGGTGACCTTGCCGAGTACGGCGGCCAGTGACGACACCCTGGTAGCGATGCTGGTACAGGGCGGCATGGACATTGCCCGCATCAACTGCGCGCACGATACCCCGGCTGCATGGGTCGCCATGGCGCGGCGGGTCCGTCGGCAGGCGCGCCGCGCCGGGCGGCCGGTGCGCATCCTGATGGATCTGGCCGGCCCCAAGCTGCGCACTGGCCCCATCGCAGGCGGACCGCCGGTGCTCAAGGTCAAGCCCGAGCGCAACGCCTGGGGCACGGTCACCGCACCGGCCCTGATTGGATTGCATCCGCTCGGTAGCGTCGTGCCGGTCCCGGGCGCCGCGGCAAACATCGGCGTCGAGCCGGCTTGGCTGGCGCAGCTGCGGGTGGGCGACATCGTGCATTTGGTCGACGCCCGCGGCGCCAAGCGGCAGTTCGTGGTGCGTCATCGCACCGCTGCCGGGGCGTTGATGGTCGGGCAAAAGACCGCCTACCTGGTCGCCGAAACGCGGCTGGAGCTGCGCCGTCGTGGGCGCAAGGCGGCGGTGAGCGGCATCGGCGACCTGCCGCCCGCACCGGCCGGGGTGCACCTGCAGCGTGGTGATCGGCTGCTGGTGACGCCGGACGGCATCGGCCAGCCGGCAGCAATGGCAACCGGCCGCGGCCGTCCACGGCCTGCCAGGGTGCCGTGCACCCTGCCGCAGGTGCTGGGGCAGGTGCGCCGCGGCGAGCGCATCTGGTTCGACGACGGGCGCATCGGTGGCGTGGTCCGCCGCACCGGCGCCGCCGGCCTGCTGGTGGAAATCACCGACTGCCGTCCCGGCGGCGCCACGCTGCGGGCCGACAAGGGCATCAACCTGCCCGACAGCACCCTGCAACTGCCGGCGCTGACGCAAAAGGATATCGAGGACCTCGACGTGGTGGTGCGGCATGCCGACCTGGTGGGCCTGTCGTTCGCGCAGTCGGCAGCGGACGTGCGCGCCCTGCAGGGCCAACTCGCGCGCTTGGACGGCGGCGGGCTTGGCATCATCCTGAAGGTGGAAACCCGCCGCGGCTTCGAGCACTTGCCCGGCATGCTGCTGGCGGCCATGGGCAGCCGCGCCGCCGGCGTGATGATCGCCCGCGGTGACCTGGCCATCGAGTGCGGTTTCGAACGCCTGGCCGAGGTGCAGGAAGAACTGCTGTGGGCCTGCGAGGCGGCCCACATGCCGGTGGTGTGGGCGACGCAGGTGCTGGAGGGGCTGGCCAAGACCGGTCAGCCGTCGCGGGCCGAGATCACCGACGCCGCCATGGGCGGTCGCGCCGAATGCGTGATGCTGAACAAGGGGCCGTACATCGCGGAGGCGCTGCGCACGCTGGACGACATCCTGCGCCGCATGCAGACGCATCAGGTCAAAAAGCGCAGCCTGCTGCGGGCGCTTCAGGCCTGGCCGGCGGATGACGACGCGGATTGAAGCCCGCCACTTGCCCGGCCGGCATCCTGCTCCTGAGCGCCGAGGTCGACGGCGGCGGTCGGCTGACGATCATCATTGACCGCAACTTCGCTGGCCAGGGACCGATGGCGCTCGCCGTCAACGCGGTGCGCGCTCGTCACGGGCGTGCCAGTTCCTGTAGCAGGCGCGACAGGCGCGTGACCGAAACGGGCTGAGCGGTGCCCAGTTCCGGCGCGAACAGCGCGACGCGCAGTTCCTCCAGCAGCCAGCGCAGTTCAGTCCAGGCCGGGTCGTCGCTGTGGGGCGGGTAGGCGAGCCAGAACGCTTGCCACAGGGTTTGCAGCGCCTGTCGATCGGCTCGTTCGGCAATCGGATCGCGCTGCGCGCGCTCCAGGCGCGTTGCCGCGGCGTGCAGGTAGCGCGGCAGTTCGGCCAGCCACAGCGGCGGCGTGGCAGCGACGAATCCCGGCTGGATCAAACGCCCGAGCTGATCGCGCAGGTCGGCGGCCACTTCGAGCAGCGCCAGCGTGGTGGCGTGGTCGAGTCGGCGCTCGATGTCCCGCCAGGCGCGCAGGGTATCGGTCACGGCTCGCGTGAGCCGGTCCGCGATGGGCACCAGCCGGACCTGCAGCGCCGCGACCAGCACGGCGAATTCGGCGCCGTCGCGGGGGGCGTTGGGGTCATCCCAGGCGCTGTCGATGATCGCCCGCTGCAGCTCGCGCAGCAGCTGGGCAGGCGTACCCAGGCGCCGGTAAAGCGCCGACGCCGGCGCCAGCGTGGCCGGGGTCGGCAAATCGTCGGCCAGGGCGCGCGTCAGCAGGGCACGCACCCCGCCGCGGTGCGCTGCCGCGGCCGTGATCTCGTCGTCGAACAGACGCACCGCGCAGTCGTCACCCGCATCGACCAGCGCCGGCCAGCGCAGCAGCAGCGCGCCGCCCGGACCGGGCGTGGTCACCTGCCGCGGCAGGGCGCCGAAATCCCAGGCGGTGATGCCGCTGTGTTCCAGCGGGTGGGGGCGGCCGGAGGCCGCGACGGGTGTCCGGGTCTGACCGAAACGGGCCTGCAGCTGCGACCAGTCCCGGCCTGTGGCCAGCGCCGTGCCGTGCTCATCCACGATTTCGAAGCGCAGGCGCAGGTGCCGGTCCAGACGGGCGGGGTCGAAAGCCTCCGGTGGGCAGGGCTGGCCGGCCAGAGCCGACAGCGCAGCGGCCAGCGCCGGCAGCAGCGGACCCGTGCCCGGCCTCAGCCGTGCCAGGGCCCGGGCGGCGAAGTCCGGCGCCGGCACGAACTGCCGCCGCAGCGCGCCGGGCAGGCTGCGGATCAGCGCCGCGCATTTCTCGGTCAGCCAGCCGGGGATCAGCCAGTCGAAGACATCGGCGTCGATCCGCTGCAGCAGTGCGAGCGGCAGGCGCACGGTGATGCCGTCGTCGTCGTGGCCGGGCTCGAAGCGGTAACGCAGCGGCAGCAGCGCGCCGCCGGCCGCCAGGCGATCGGGAAAGTCCGCGGGCGTGATCGCATCGGCGCGGTCGGTCAACAACTGGTCGGCGGACAGGCGCAGCGCATCGGGCGCCTGCCGGCGCAACCAGTGGTCGAAGCGGTGCCCGTCCCAGACCTCGGCTGCTATGCGCGCGTCGTACAGCGCGAACAGCGCATCCTCGTCGATCAGCAAGGGCCGACGCGCCTTGGCCTGTAGCGTTTCAAGCTCCCCCAGCAGGCGGCGGTTGGCGGCCAGCGCCGGGCACGCGGCATCCAGCGCGCCGTCGATCACGCCCTCGCGAATGAAAATGGCCCGCGCGTGGGCCGGATCGATCGGGCCATAGGCAACGCGCCGCCGGCTGGCCAAGGTCAGTCCAAACAGCGTCACCCGCTCGAAGGCGACCGGGCGCCGGCTGGCGACATCCCACTGCGGCTCGCTGTAGTCGCGGCGCAGCAAATGCGCGGCGGCGGCCTCCACCCAGTGCGGCTCGATGGCGGCCACGGTGCGCGCATACAGGCGACCGGTCTCCACCAGCTCGGCGGCCATCAGCCAGCGCGGCGGCTTCTTGGCCAGCGCAGAGCCGGGGAACACCCACATTTGCGCGCCACGCGCGCCCTCCAGGCCGCGGGACAGGCGCGCCCGCCGGGATTCGCCGCGCGGGCCATCCTGGCGCCGGGCGATGCGTCCGAGCAGGCCCGCCAGCAACGCGCGGTGGATGGCGTCGTAGTCGGCGCCGAGGCTGGAGCCGCGCAGGCCCATGCCGTTGGCCAGTTCCGTGAGTTGCCCGGCGATGTCCCGCCACTCGCGCAGGCGCAGGTACGACAGAAAATGCTCGCGGCACCACAGGCGCAGCTTGGCCTGCGAGCGGTGGCGGGCCTCCTGCTCGAAGGCCCGGTAGATGTTGAGCAACGACAGGAAATCCGAGCGCGCGTCGGCAAACTGCCGGTGCACCTGATCGGCGTGCTCGCGGGCGTCGAGCGGGCGCTCGCGCACGTCCGGCACGGTCAGTGCGGCGGTGATGATCAGCACTTCGTGCAGCGCGCCGGTTCGGCCGGCCTCGATCAGCATGCGCCCGAGCGCCGGATCGAGCGCAAAGCGCGCCAGCTGGCGGCCGATGCCGGTCAGCACGCCGGCGCCGTCCACAGCGCCCAGTTCGAACAGGGCCTGCTGCGCGGCACGCAGGTGGCGCCGCTGCGGCGGGTCCAGGAACGGGAAATCCGCCGCCTCGCCCAACTGCAAGGCCTGCATGCGCAGCACCACGCTGGCCAGGCTGGCGCGGTGGATTTCCGGGTCGGTGTGCGGGCTGCGGTTGGCGTAGTCGTCCGGCGCGTACAGGCGGATGCACACGCCGGGGCCAAGCCGGCCGCAGCGCCCGGCGCGCTGATCGGCGGCGGCCTGGGAGATTTTCTCGATGCCCAGACGCTGCACATGGCTGCGGGCGCCATAGCGGCTGACACGCGCCAGGCCACTGTCGACCACGTAACGGATGCCGGGCACGGTCAGCGAGGTCTCGGCCACGTTGGTGGCCAGCACCACGCGGCGCTGTTTGGAGGGCGCGAACACGCGGTCCTGCTCGGCGCGCGACAGGCGGGCGTACAGCGGCAACAGTTCCAGGCCGGCGGTGCCGTGCGCGCGCAGCGCCTCGGTGGCGTCGCGGATCTCCCGCTCGCCGGGCAGGAACACCAGCACATCACCCGGGCCTTCGCCTTGCAATTCCGCGACGGCGGCCACGATGCCCTCGACCAGCGTGCGGTCGGCCTGGTCGGGGTCCGGCGTCAGCAGCGGGCGGTAGCGCACCTCGACCGGATGACCGCGGCCGGACACCTCGATGATCGGCGCGCCGCCGAAGTGCGCGGCAAAGCGCTGCGGGTCGATGGTGGCCGAGGTGATGATCAGGCGCAGGTCCGGCCGCTGCGGCAACAGGCGATGCAGGTAGCCGAGCAGAAAATCGATGTTCAGGCTGCGCTCGTGCGCTTCGTCGATGATCAGCGTGTCGTAGGCCAGCAGCTGCGGATCGGACTGCGCGTGTGCCAGCAGCAGGCCGTCGGTCAGCACCTGGATGGCGGCGCCGTCCGCGACCGTGTCGTCGAAGCGCACGCTGTAGCCGACTGCCCGCGGCGCGCCAAGCTCGACCGCCAGACGCGCCGCCACGGCGCGGGCGGCGATGCGCCGCGGCTGGGTGTGGCCGATGCGGCCATGCACGCCGCGGCCCAGGTGCAGGCACAGCTTGGCCAGCTGCGTGGTCTTGCCCGAGCCGGTCTCGCCGCAGACCACGATCACCTGATGCGCCTGCAGGGCGGCGGTGATTTCCGGCAGATGCGCGGTGATCGGCAATTCCGGCGGAAAGGTGACGCTTGCCGGCCGCGCGGCCCGCCGCGCGCCAACCACCGCCGCGGAGCGGGCGAGCTGGGCGGCGACTTCGGCCTGCAGCCGATCGGCGGGCTGGCCGCTGACGAGCCGCCGCTGCAGCGCGGCGAGGCGTTTCGCAAGCGCGGGGCGGTCGGCCAGCAAGGCATCGTCGACCTGCGCTGCCAGCGCCTGCACGCCGGATGACAGCAAGGCCGAATCGGCGTCAGGCGGGAGTTCTGGGCGGTTCACGGGCGCGGTGACAGGTTGCCGGGGCAGCGTACCATAGCGCCCCCAAGCCCCCGATGAAGCCGCATCTGTGCTCCCGAACACGCCGCATTTGCTCGTTCGCCACCTGCTGCTGGCGGCCCTTTGCCTGGGTTCTACCGGCGCTGCCGCGGCCGGTCTGGAGGCCACGGCGACGCCGGCCGCGGACGGAGCGCCCGCCATTTCGATCGAGGCCCAGACCGCCGCCGCCAAGGCCGGCGACGCCACGGCGCAGTACGCGCTTGGGCTGATGTACGCGCACGGCGACGGCGTGGCACGCGACGATGCGGCGGCGGCGAAGTGGTTTGCTGCCGCCGCCGCGCAGGGCCATGCCCAGGCCGCCTACAACCTGGGCGTGCTGACGGTGAGCGGCCGCGGCGTGGCGCGCGATTACGGTGCCGCCCGCAAGCAGTTCGAGCAGGCGGCGGCCAGCGTGCCGTCAGCGGCCTACAACCTAGGCGTGCTGTACGACCAGGGCCTGGGCGTTTCGCCCGACGCGGCGCAGGCGCTGGCCTGGTACCGCAAGGCCGCCGATGCCGGTCACGCCGGCGCGCAGTACACACTCGGTCAGATGTACTACGAGGGCATCGGTGTCGAGGCCAACGACGCGACGGCCCTGCGCTGGTTCAGCGCCGCGGCGGCGCAAGGGCACCGGGAGGCGCAGTACAACCTGGGCGTGATGGCCTATGTCGGGGCCGGCATGGCGGCCGATCCGAAGGCCGCCGCCGACTGGTACCGCAAGGCGGCCGAACAGGGCGACCCGCTGGCCGCCTTCAACCTGGGGCGCATGTACCACCTGGGCGAGGGCGTCATGCGGGACGATGTCCAGTCCGTCCACTGGTATCGCCGGGCAGCCGCCAAGGGTGATGCCTTTGCCCTGAACAACCTCGGCTTCATGGTCTACAACGGCCTGGGCGTGCCGGCCGACCCGGTGCGCGCCTATGCGCTGTTCACGCTGGCGGCGGCGCGCGACAACGCCAATGCGAAGAAAGCGCTCGATCTGCTGCGCCCGCAGCTGGGCAACGAGGAAGTGGCCCGTGGCGAGGGCCTGGTGCGGGAATGGAACGCCGCGCTGAAGGCCGGACTGGCACCGGCCTTTTGATGCCCGCGCAACGGTCGGCGGGGCCGGTGCCGGGTTAAAGATAGACCCGATGACCTGTCCGGCATTGCCTCAGGCGGCTTTCTTGCTGGCGTGTACGCAGCGGTCCCGCCCCTGGGCCTTGGCGTCATACAGGGCCGCATCGGTGCGTTCGAAGACCGTTTCCAGTGTGTCGTCGCTGTTGAAGGTGGCTACGCCGCAGGAGATGGTGACCGGCACCCGCTCGCCACGACTGCGAAACGGCGCGGACTTGATGGTGCGGCGCAGTTTCTCGGCGATCTTCATGGCGGCATCCTCGGCGGCGCCGTTGAGGATCACCACGAATTCCTCGCCGCCGTAACGGGCCACGAAATCCGACGAGCGCAGCTGTTCCTGCAGCAGGCGCACCACTTCCTTGAGCACCTTGTCGCCGGCGGTGTGCCCGAAGGTGTCGTTGATACGTTTGAAGTGGTCGATGTCGCAGACGATCATCGACAGGTTGCCGCCATCGCTGCGCCAGCGGGCGACTTCCAGTGCCGCCCTGCGGTCGTAGGCGAGCCGGTTGTAGGCGCCGGTCAACGGATCGCGCAGGGCCTCTTCGGTGGTGACATCCAGTCGGCTGCGCAGCGTGATGGTTTCCGCACTCAATTGCGCGACCTGCTGGCTGAGCTGGCCGAGGTGATCCTCCAGTCGGCGCTGGTGGCTGTCGCCGGCCTGGTCCTGCTGACGCAGATGATCCTGCAGGTGGTCCAGGCGCTCGCGGATGAACGACTTGAGCTGGTCCAGGTCGTCGGTTTCCGACGACACGGCACGCAGCTGCAGGAATTGCGCGTCGGTGATCTGTCGCGTCTGCTGGGCCTGTGCGCCGGCCTGGCGGTTCAGGCTATTAGCTTCGTTCAGGGCCGTCTCGAGTTGCACCAGGCGGCCGACGGTGGCCTTGAGGAATTCCTGCAGCTCGGCCTGGCGCCGTTGCGCATGGGCCTTGGACTCCACCAGCAGGTGGATCAGTTGGGCGGCAAGTTTCTGGCGACCGGTCTCATCGGTCGGCCTGCCCAGCGCGCGTTCGATATCCTGCGCCAGCGGCTCCAGGGGCACCGGCACCAGCACATGCTGCAAAACGCTCCGGATCAGTTGGCCCTCGCGGGTGTTCAGCGGGGATTCATTGTGGTTTCCCGGGACCGGACCCGGCTTCACTGACTGTGACAATTTCGAAAATGCCTCTTGCAGGAGGGTGCCGGTGTGATCGGTGGTGGCCGCGTCGCGCAGATCTGCCAGCGCTGCGACAAGGCCGGGATTGCAGGCCGCAGCCAACTCGCACAGCTGCGGCACGATTTGTCGCAGAAGCGGTTCCAGGGTGCCGCCGACGGAGTTTTTCATAGGCGATGACCGATGCTGTCAGCAGCGTCGTTCTGCTGCCGGATTGTGTATCGCCAGACAGGGCAGGAACTTGAGTGCGGTCAGGTGGATGCCCCTGCAATTCGCTTGCCGGGCTTGTCCCTTGGGTCAAGGTGCCGGTTCGGACTTGCCCTAGTATGGCGGCCAGTTTCCGTTGCCGAGGTACGCCATGATTCTGATCTTGCAAGAGCACGTCCATGCCGGCACGCCGGCATTCGTCGCCATCATGGAGTATCTGGCCCGGAGGCCCGGCGTGAGCGTGCGCGTGCAGGAGATAAAGGGCGCGCAGCAGACCCTGACCGAGCTTTACCTGATCGGCGATACCGCCACCCTGGACCGGGAGGAAATAGCCGATTTGCCCGGTGTGGAGCAGGTGGTGCGCGTGTCGCGCGAGTACCGCATTCTGGGGCGCCATCAGGACGACTTCCGGCCGAGCGGTTTCGAGTACAACGGCGTCGCCTTCAGCCAGGACAGCTTCGAGCTGTTTCCGGGCCTGTGCGCCGTGGACAACCGCGAGCATGTGGATCGCACCTTCGCCGCGCTGGCCGCGCAGGGCCTGCGCTGCGCGCGCATGGGGGCCTACAAGCCGCGCACCAGTCCATATGCCTTCCAGGGCCACGGCGCGGCCTGTCTGCCGTTCGTGTTCGAGTCGGCCGGCCGCCACGGCGTGCGGGTGATCGCCATGGAAATCACCCACGAGAAGCACATTCAGGAAATCAACGACGCACTGTCGGCGGTCGGCCAGCCGACCGGCGTCATGCTGCAGGTCGGCACGCGCAACACGCAGAACTTCGAGCTGCTCAAGGCCATCGGCCGCCAGCAGGAATTCCCGGTGTTGCTCAAGCGCGGTTTCGGCATCTCGCTGGAAGAATCGCTGAACGCCGCCGAGTACCTGGCCAGCGAAGGCAACCAGCGGGTCGTGTTCTGCCTGCGCGGGGTCAAGTCCAGCCTGGGTGACCCTCATCGCAATCTGGTCGACTTTGCGCACGTGCCTGTGGTCAAGCGCCTCACGCGCATGCCGGTGGGCGTCGACCCCTCGCATTCGGTAGGCCGGCGCGACCGGGGTCCGGACGGTATCGAGGACATCCACCACGCCGCCGCGCAGGGCGTGATTGCCGGCGCCAACCTGGTGCTGGTGGATTTCCACCCGGCGCCCGCCAAGGCGCTGGTGGATGGCCCGCAGGCGCTGACGCTGGAGGAACTGCCGCTGTTCGTCGAGGACATGCAGATCGCCCGCGAGGCTTACCTGAAACGCCGCGCGGCCCATGAACGCGCCCGGCTGCCGGCGCAGGAAACGGCGCTCGCCGACACGGAATCCTGAGGGCGGCGCCCCTGGCGGGCGCCAATGCCCTGTTGGCTCGTCGATAATCCCGGCCGCAGTGGCGGGTGACGCCACAAACGGCGTTCTGGGGACACGGCATGACGGCAGGCGAACTGGGGCTGGCGGCGCTGCGCGGGACGGCAGCTTTGCTCACGCAGGTGCGCGAGCGTCTCGTGCAGCTCACCGCCGGCGGGCGCGACATCGACGGCCATCAGGTCGCGGTGCGCCGTTATGCCAACCTTGAAGCGCGACACAAGGCCGCCCAGGCGCTGGCCGAGTGGGCCGACGAGGATCCATCGGCGCGTGAGATGGCGGATCTGTTCGCCGCCGATTTCGCACTCGAAGCGCTGCACCTGATCGAGCGGCACGGCGCCGATTTCGGGCTGCCGGCGGGCGATATCGACGCCACCTTGCCGGCCGGCGCGCGGGCGGCGTTGGCATCCGCGCTGTCCGAAAGCCGGTTTCGCGCCCTGGCCGAGCGCTCTGCCGGCCACGGCTTCGTCAACCACGGCGCCATCCACGGCGAGGACGCCGACCTCATCCTGGCGCTGCGCGATGGCGCCCGCCGCTTTGCCGTCGAGCGCGTGGCGCCGCTCGCCCAGCGCATTCATCTGGACGACCTGCTGGTGCCGGAGGAACTGATCGCCGGCATGGCCGAGCTGGGCTTCTTTGGCATGTCGATCCCGGCCGAATACGGCGGCACCGGCATGAGCAACCTGGCCATGGTGGTGGCCACCGAGGAGCTGTCGGTGGCCTCGCTGCCGGCCGCCGGCAGCCTGATCACGCGCCCGGAGGTGCTGGCCAAGGCGTTGCTGGCCGGTGGCACCGAAGCCCAGAAACAGCGCTGGCTGGGGCCGGTGGCGCGCGGCGAGCTGATGGTCGGCGTGGCGGTGACCGAGCCCGACACCGGATCCGACGTGGGCGCGCTGCGCTGCCGGGCGACACCGGCGGTGCAGGACGGCGTGGCCGGCTGGTCGATCGATGGCGCCAAGGCCTGGAGCACCTTTGCTGGCCGCGCCGACGTGCTGGCGCTGCTGGCGCGCAGCGATCCCGATCCGGCCGCCGGCCACCGCGGGCTGTCGCTGTTCATCGTCGAGAAGGAGCGCTGCCTCGGGCACGATTTCGATCTTCGCCAGCCGGGCGGCGGGCGGCTCAGCGGCAAGGCCGACCGCACGCCAGGGTATCGGGGCATGCACTCGTTCACACTGCAGTTCGAGCGCTGGTTCGTGCCCGGCGACCGGTTGGTGGGGGAGGCCGGTCGCGGCTTTTATTACCAGATGGCCGGTTTCGCGGCCGGGCGCTTGCAGACTGCCGGTCGGGCCACCGGCCTTGCCCAGGCCAGTCTGCTGGCGGCCGGGCAGTACGCGCAGCAGCGGCGGCAATTCGGCCGGCCGATCGGGCAGTTTCAGAGCACCGCCTATGAGCTCGGCTGGATGGCGCTGCGCACCGAGGCGGCGCGCCAGCTCAGCCACGCGGCGGCCCGCGCCATGGACGCCGGGCAAGCCGACGCCGGCCTGCTCGCCGCCATGGCCAAGCTGTTCGCCTGTCGGGTGGCGGTGGAGGTCTCGCAGCGCGCGCAGCTGCTGCACGGCGGCTGGGGCTACGCCGAGGAATTCCCGATCGCCCGCTTGGTGGCCGATGCGCTGGTGCTGCCGATCTTCGAGGGCGTGGAGCCGATCCTGGAGCTCAAGGTGATCGGCCGCCAGTTGCTCGGGGATCACGCGTGAGTCCGGGAGCCCTGGCCGGGCTGCGCGTGCTGGACCTGTCGCAGGTGCTGGCTGGACCGTTCTGTACGCAGATGCTGGCCGACCACGGCGCGGAAGTCATCAAGATCGAGCCGCCGGAGGGCGATCCGGCGCGCCGCTTTGCGCCGTTTCGGGCCGATGATACGGAGCGCGCCTTCGGCGGCTATTTCCAGAGCATCAACCGCGGCAAGAAAAGCGTGGTACTGGACCTCAAAACCGATGCCGGACGCGCTGCCTTTCTGAAGCTGGTGGCCAGCGCCGACGTGTTGGTCGAGAACTACCGCGCCGGCGTCATGGAGCGCCTGGGGCTGGGCTTCGAGGCGCTGGCGAAGATCAACCCGCGCCTGGTCTATGGCGCGATTCGCGGTTTCGGCGATCCCCGCAGCGGCGAGAGTCCGTACAACGACTGGCCGGCCTTCGACGTGGTGGCGCAGGCCATGGGCGGCATCATGGGTATCACCGGTCCCACCGCCGACCAGCCGCTGAAGATCGGCCCCGGCGTGGGCGACACGGTGCCGGCGCTGATGCTGGCCTTCGGCATCCTGGCCGCCGTGCGCCATGCCGAGCGCAGCGGGCAGGGGCAGTTCCTGGACATTTCCATGATCGATGGCGTGCTGGCCCTGTGCGAGCGGCTGGTGCACCAGTACAGCTACGCCGGCGAGGTGGCCGGCCCGGAGGGCAACGGCCACCCGCTGCTGTGCCCGTTCGGCCTGTTTCGCGCTGCCGACGGCTGGGTGGCGATCGGCTGTCCGACCGACAAGTTCTGGGTCGAACTGGCCGCTGCCATTGGCCGCCCGGAACTGGCGGTCGACTCCGGCTGGGCCACCAATGCGGCGCGTCTGGCCCGCCGCGGCGAGGTCACGACCTTGATCGAGGGCTTCACCGGCCAGCGAAGCAAGGCGCAGCTGAAGGCGCTGTTCGGCGGGCGGGTGCCGTTCGGGCCGGTGCAGAACGCGGCCGAAATCTTTGCCGACCCGCACTTCGCCGCCCGCGACATGCTGGTGCAGGTCGAACAGCCGGGCAGCGCCACGCCGGTCACCATCGCCGGCGTGCCGGTGCATCTGTCGGCCACGCCGGGCGCAGTGCGCGGCCGGGCGCCGAAGCTTGGCGAGCACACGGCGGAGGTTTTGGCCGGCTTGGGCGCGGATCGTCATTCCTGAAGATTTATCTTGCGATTATTTATTCCTGAGAATATATTGTCGCTCGATCTCCATTGGAGAATGCCCCATGCCCCAGGCTCTCGCCGCCGCAGCGTCCAACACCGGCCGGGTACTGACCCAGGCCCTTGTCGAAACGGCCGACCGGCTCAGCGTCGGCCCGAGCGAGCTGAAGGCCATCATCGGCGTCAGCCAGCCGACCGCCTCGCGCCTGTTGCACGGCGCCTACCAGCTGACGCCCGGCAGCAAGCCCTTCGAGCTGGCGGCCCATCTGGTGCGCCTGTACCGCTCGCTGTCGGCCATGGTCGGCGGCGACGACGCGCTGGCCGGCCGCTGGCTGCGCAGCGCCAATCTGGCCTTTGAAAATGCCCGGCCAATCGACGTCATCAAGCGCGTGGATGGCCTGCTGCATGCCTGCGAATACCTGGACGCCCACCGCGCTCGCGTCTGAGGCCGGGCGCTGGGCCGGCAGCGGCTGGCGGGCGGTGGAGGCGCAGCATCAGGTGGCCACGCTGCGCCTGGCGCGCGGCAATCTGGAAGACCAGCGCCTGCTGGAGGACATCCTCGACGCCGCCAAGCCGCCGACGGCGGGCGCGACCGGCGACCTGCACTGGCTGCTGGCGACGCCGTTTCGTTACCGCCCGCCGGTTGGCGGTTCGCGTTTCCGCGGGCGCACCGATCCTGGCGTGTTCTACGGTGCGCAGGACCGGCCGACGGCCTGCGCCGAAGCGGGTTACTGGCGACTGCGGTTTTTTCTGGACAGCGTGGGTCTGGCCGATGTGACTGCTACGGTGTCGCTCACGCTGTTCGAATTTCATGCAGCGTCCGACCGGGCACTGGACCTGACCACGGCCGCATTCGCTGACGCGCGGGCGGCGCTGACCCATCCGGCCGACTACACCGCCAGTCAGGCGCTGGCCGCGCAGGCGCGCGAGGCGGGCATCGACCTGATCCGCTACGCCTCGGCGCGGCTGGCCGGTGGCGTGTGCCTGGCCCTGCTCACGCCGGCGCCGTTTCGTCAGGTGGCGCAGCCGTACCGCAATGCGCACCAGACCTGGCAGCTGACCCTGCTGCCACCAGCGCGCGTGGTGTGGGAGCGCGAACTGCACGCCGAGCGCTGGGAGTTTCTCTATGGAAACGCCGAATGAATGCGGTCTGGATTTCTCGGCGCCTGCCATCGGGAAAAACCCGGGTCGGGGTGTTGTGGCGCGATGATCGCCCGGCGCAGCCGGGCTACAGTGGTTTGCAGCCGTTGCTTCTGGCTGCGTGTCCCTATGCCGATGCCGGCTGAGACAATGCCCCGGCCCACCACCTGCCCCCGGAAATAGCCATGTTGCTAGGTACCCCGCTTGCCGCCAATGCCACCCGCGTCATGCTGTTGGGCGCCGGCGAGCTCGGCAAGGAAGTCATCATCGCCCTGCAGCGCCTGGGCGTGGAGACCATCGCGGTGGACCGCTATCCGAACGCGCCCGGCCAGCAGGTGGCGCACCGCGCGCATGTGATCGACATGACCGACGGCGCCGCGCTGCGGGCGCTGGTGGAGCGCGAGCGGCCGGCCCTCATCGTGCCGGAGATCGAGGCCATAGCCACCGACACGCTGGTGCAGATCGAAGCCGACGGCCTGGCCGAGGTCATTCCCACCGCCCGCGCCGCGCAGCTGACCATGAACCGCGAAGGCATCCGCCGCCTGGCCGCCGAGGAACTGGGCCTGCCGACCTCGCGCTACGCCTTCGTCGACAGCCTGGAGCAACTGCGCGTCGCGGCGGCCGACATCGGGTTCCCCTGTTTCGTGAAGCCGGTCATGTCCTCGTCCGGCAAGGGCCAGTCGCGGGTACAGGAGGCCGCGGAACTGGAACGGGCCTGGCAGCACGCGCTGGACGCCGGCCGGGTGCGTCAGGCGCGCCTGATCGTCGAGGAGCAGATTGCGTTCGACTACGAAATCACGTTGCTGACGGTGCGCAGCCTGGGCGTGTACGGCGACACCGAAACCCGCTTTTGCGAGCCCATCGGCCACCGTCAGGTGCATGGCGATTACGTGGAAAGCTGGCAGCCGCAGCTCATGAGCGACACCGCCCTGGCCCGGGCGCAGGACATCGCCGGGCGCATCACGCAGGCGCTCGGCGGGCGCGGCATTTTTGGCGTGGAGCTGTTCGTGCGCGGCGACGAGGTCTGGTTCAGCGAGGTCAGCCCGCGCCCGCACGACACCGGCCTGGTCACCCTGGCCAGCCAGCGCTTGTCGGAGTTCGAACTGCACGCGCGCGCAATTCTGGGGCTGCCGGTGGACGTGGAGATGAGCACCCCGGCGGCCAGCGCCGTCATCTACGGCCAGCTGGAGGCGGTCGGTATTGGCTATGTCGGTGTCGACGAGGCGCTGCGCATCCCCGGCACCGACATCCGCCTGTTCGGCAAGCCCGAGTCGCACGCCCGTCGCCGCATGGGCGTGGCCCTGGCGCGCGCCGGGGACGTGGAGCTTGCCCGTCGGCGGGCACGCGATGCAGCGGCGCGGGTGCGGCCGGTGACGGCAGGGTGAGTCGCCGCAGCCCAGGGATGCGCTGCCAAGATTGCGATTTTGACAGCCATTGGAGAACTGTAGCCCGGCTGTGCCGGGCGATCATCGCGCAGCGAAGCTGCGCTCCCACAAGGCTTTTGAAGTGAATGGCGGGCGCTGGAAAACCCAGGATGGATTTATTCCGCGCTCTCGTAGGGGGTAAGCGCCTGCGGCGGGCGGGCGAACCCCGCCCCTTGCTTGCCCAGGGACGCCGCCGTTGACGGTCTGCTGCCCCGGCCGTCGACCGGGCGGGGCAGCGGTTTCGTTCAGCCGTGCGGGGCGCCGATCGGAATCACCGGCACCAGCAGGTGCGAGGCGTGGTCCCGGTCGCGGTACAGCTTGTAGTAGGTCAGCGTCATGCTGGGCAGCGGGCCCATCACGTTCATGCGGTGGTGCCAGGGGATGTCGATCGGGTCGCAGGTGCTGATTTCCAGCTCCAGCCGCTCGCCGGGCCGGAACACGTAGGAGATCGACGGGAAGCCGATCGAGTACTCGTTGACCTCGCCCGGCACCACCGGCGTTGGGTCCACATGCGTCTGCACCGGGTTCCAGGGCGTGGATTTTTCGGCATCCAGCGCCCGGTGCGAGGCCTTGAGCACGCCGCGGCACAGCGGGAAGCGCTCGCCGCCGGGCCCGACCGTCCACAGCTTGGCGATGAAGGTCGCATCCGGCTGATCCAGCGCCGCGTGCAGGTTCAGCACCACAGGTCCCGTGACTTCCATCGGCGCGCTCATCGGCGGCGTCGAATAGCGCACGGAATTGCGCTCGGTCGAGATGATCGGCGGGCGGTGCACCAGCGGGTCGGGATCGGCGTCGGTGGGTTCCGGCAGCGCATGCAGCCCCCCGAACGGGCGCAGATAGAGCTTGGTCCACTGCGTGCGCGCCAGCGGCCATTCATTTTCGAAACGGTACTGATTGACGCCCATCACGAACAGGCGGATCGGCGGCTCGTCCATGATTCCGGTGTCCACGCCCTTCATCCAGTGGTCGTACCAGCGCAGCGCCTCGTACTTGAGTTCCGGCGGGCCGGGCAGGGCGGTGTGGATGTGGTGGCCGAAGATGGCGGCTTTCTTGGGCACGTTCAGGGTCGGGTCGTTCATGTCGTCCCACACGGCCTGCATGAACGGCTTGAAGAACGGAATCCAGCAGCTGGCCGTGTACACCGGCACCGTAATCTTGCCGACCTTGTCGCGCGAGCGGCGGCGGGCCCAGAAGTCGGTGTTGGTCGGGTGCAGCAGCTGGTCGAAAAAGGCCGTCTTGCGCCGTGCCAGCAGGCGCACGTAGTTGGTGTTGAGGGCGATGTCCTTGGTAGCCGCTATGGCGTTCACGCGCGCTTCGAGTTCTTCCGGCGAGTACAGCCTTTCGGACTCGGACGCCGTGGTGTGGGCCGGAATCTCGCGTTCGAGTTCCCACCAGAACGGCTGGATCACGCCGCCCTCGTAGGCCACGCCGTAAAGATCGTTGGCGGCTTCGTAGGGAAAGATCGCGGCCAGGTGCGGCGGCTGTTGGGCGGCCACGAAGCGCTGGATCATGCCGAACCAGGAAATCCCCATCATGCCGACCTTGCCGCTGCACCACGGCTGGGCGGCGATCCACTCCACGATGTCGTGGCCGTCCTCCTGTTCCTGCACGCTGAACGGGCCGTGCCAGGCGCCCTCGGACTTGCCGAGGCCGCGCTCGTCCGGGATCACGTACACGTAACCGCGCTTGACGAAAAACTCGATGTCGCCGGCCTCGACGTTGTGGTCGAACACCCAGGAATTGATCGGCTGGGCCGGGATGGGCGCCGACTGGCAGTCCTTGCCGTAGGCCGACAGCGCCAGCAGGCCCGGGAACTTGCCCGGCGCGTCCGGCCGGAACACGTCCGCGCGCAGCGTCACGCCGTCGCGCATCTGCAGCGGCACGTCGCGCTCGATGAGCATCCGGTACTGCGGTTTCGAGAGCTGGTCGACGTTCTTCAGGTACTGCGCCTGCCAGTAGGCCGGGCGGGGCAGGTCTACTGCGGCCAGGGCGCGTTCGAGTTCGGCGTCCGTCATCGTCGTGGTCTCCTCGTGATTTTTTTGTGGACCCGGCGGGCCCGCGCACATGATGCCACCCCTGCGTTCGGCAGCGGGCGCTGCGCGGACCGCCCCCGATCAGGCCGAGTCGACGATCTGCACGCCCCGCCAGAAGGCCACGCGGCCGGCGACCTGCGCCGCGGCGGGCTTCGGTTGCGCGTAGTACCAGGCCGCATCGACGTTGCGCGCACCGTCGACGTTGAGCGAGTAATAATTCGCCGTTCCTTTCCACGGGCAAACCGTCGTCGTCGCGCTTTGCTCGAGCAATGCGCGGTTCACGGATTCAAGCGGAAAGTAGTGATTCCCCTCCACGACTACCGTGTCGGGCGACTCAGCGATGACCTGGCCGTTCCAGATTGCTTTCATGGCTTCTCATCCAGTGGTGGGAAAGCTTTTCGACCGGACCGTGCGGCGCCTATCCCCGCTTGGCCTCGAAGTCGCTGGCGTCGTGCCGCTCTGGCAGGCGTTCCTCTTCCGGCCCCCAGGTTCTGTTGACGCGCCGACCGCGCTGCACGGCCGGACGCGCCCGAATCTCGGTCGCCCAGCGCACGACGTTGGTATAGGAAGCCACATCCAGAAACTCCTGCGCCTCGTAAAGATTGTCCAGCACCAGGCTGCCGTACCAGGCCACGTTGGCCATGTCGGCAATGGTGTACTCGTCGCCGCACACATAGCGTCGCCCGGCCAGATTGCGATCCAGCACATCGAGCAGGCGCTTTGCCTCCATGGTGAACCGATCGATGCAGTATTCGATCTTCACCGGCGCGTAGGCATAAAAGTGTCCAAAGCCGCCGCCAAGGTAAGGCGCGCTGCCGACCTGCCAGAACAGCCAGGACATGCACTCGGCCCGTGCCGACGGCTCTTTGGGCAAAAAAGCGTCGAACTTCTCGGCCAGATAAACCAGAATGGCCCCGGATTCGAACACCCGCGTCGGCGACGGGGTGCTTCTGTCCACCAGGGCCGGAATCTTGGAATTCGGATTCACGGCCACGAAACCGCTGCCGAACTGATCGCCTTCCATGATGTTGATCAGGTGCGCGTCGTACTCGGCCCCGTGCCGGCCCAGCGCCAGCAACTCTTCCAGCAGGATTGTGACCTTGACCCCGTTCGGCGTTGCCAGCGAATACAGCTGCAGCGGATGCTTGCCGACGGGCAATTCCTTCTCATGCGTGGCGCCGGAAATCGGCCGGTTGATGCTGGCGAATCTTCCCTCGCCGCCCGCTTTCCATTTCCAGACCTTGGGCGGAACGTAAACTGACGAGTCGGTCATGATGGGTGCTCCTGGTTTTGAATGATGCAGAGGGTTGTGAGCCATTGGAGAACTGTGGGAGCCCGGCTGCGCCGGGCGATCATCGCGCAGCGAAGCTGCGCTTAAACAGGCCCATCACCCTTGGCATGGGCGTGGTCGGTGCGCTGAGCGGGTGCATCTGGGGTTCCTCGCGGAAGATGTCCTCGCGGTGGAGGATGTCGCTCGGGATCGCGTGCGGCTCGGCTGGCCAGGCGTCGGCGCTGCCGGTGCGGGTCTGCATGTCCATGGGATACTCCTCGAAGCTTGGGCTGCGGCAGGTCGGGGCGCCGCGCGAGCACGGCGCCGTCAGTCTAACCGGGTGCCACGGACACTGGCCGACGCTGACCCGCGCAGGGAACCCGAGCGAGCTGCGGCGCTGCCGCTGGTGGCGCAGGGAGCAGGGCGCGGGCGCCGTGGCCAAGGCCGCGCCGCTGCGATCCGCACGCTGCCCACCGACAAGGCACCGAGTTCACGGACCGGCTGTTCGATGGCCGCGCGTGGGCACCGGCCGGCCCGTTGATCGACCGGCTCATGGGCCGGGACTACCCATCCGGCGGATCAAGCTGTGCCGGTCCGCCCTGCGCGGGCCGTGGTCGGGTGGTGCCTGCCGTGAAAGTAGATGTATCGTTTCACACACCAAGCCTACGCACGCTCGGTACGCAGGCTGAAGTGCTTCAGCCGGAGACGATCGCGAAGCTGATCGAGCAGCCTGGGCGGCCGCGGCACCGAAGGATCGGCAGGAGCAGCGTTCATGTGCAGGCCCAGCTTATCGGATAGGGTGAACGTTATGAATCATGAGGTTGGCACACGACGCCCAGGTTATCGGACGGTGTCTGATAACGCTCTTATTCCAACATTTGTCGGATGACTCACGTCGGGCACCTTAGGCCGAGGCTATCAACACGATGACTACGCCTGACCCATATCTCATTTTTCGGCCACGACCTCTTCTCCGAGACTTACCGAAGAATCTGCTGCCCTATGCGGAAAACAGTTCGCCATGCGAGCGCGTGGGCAGCATTGGGCTTCCCCCTGAAGTTGAATTCATACGGTTCCCCTTCAGAGAGGAATCGAGCACCTACAGCTTTTCAATCGCACGCGAGAGTAATTTACTAATTGCCGAGGCAATTCGAACTGGAAAGCGAGCGGTAGCGTGGGCAAAGCGCAGCGTGCCCACGCGGTTTTAGGATTTGGCAGATATACGGACCGGGCCCGTTTACCCCACGGGCCACACAAACACGATTCAATGCGCCCTCAAAAAAACCCAACCTCAATTGCGAACGTCGGAATCTCCCAATAATCAGCCATCCCGAGTGATTCAATTCCGCGTGGGCACGCTGCTTGGATTCAAGAATCAAGTGCAACACGATTTGAGAAATTGGCGATTTCTTCGGCCATGGCTTCGTCCGGTGTTCTCCAGTCCAAGGTTTTTCGAGGACGGCCGTTCAGAAGCCGGGCGATGTC
>NZ_JACIZD010000013.1 GCF_014359565.1 Immundisolibacter sp.
CGGCGTACTCGAGATCGGAAAAGCTCGTTTGCATGACGTCTGCTCACCCCCGCTGCGGACCAGGCCGCATTGTCTCAGGACCAAGGTCTCATGCCACCTAGACGTGGGAATAAATCAGCGTTTCCTTAGATCCCATATAAACCCAGCCCTGATATGGGTCGAGCTTTGGCTGGTGCTTTCCGTTCCAGTGGCCGTGTGGAACAGAGGGAAAGAAGTCGTCGTCGTATTGATGAAATTCCCAATTTGAAAGACCGGTGTGTGTTGCGGCGAAAAAGGACGGAAAAGCGCCGTCTTCATCCTCGTCAGGGGAATAGTCGGGAGTGCTATCGAACGAGGAGGGGCGATCCTTGCCCCGACAGCTGCTGGATGGCGACTCACCTTCATATTCCCAATCATCTTGAGCCTCCCATTCTTCGACTTGGAGAATGCGACCGGCGGCGATGCCCGAAGGATTGGATGGCGAACACATGCCTCTCAGGGCAACGAGCCTATCCATGAGTTGAGACCAACTGATCAAACCCAACAGAAATGCATTTCTTGAGCTATTGAGGAATAGTTGTGCAGCGTCGCGGGTGAGGTATTTCATGGTGGCCAACGTAGATTATCCGACATTTGTCGGAATAAATGAGTTGACAGGCATGTCCGATAAGCTGGGGCCTGCACATGAACGCTGCTCCTGCCGATCCGTCGGCGCCCCGGCCCCCAGGCTGCTCGATCAGCTTCGGGATGGCGTTCGGTTGAAGCACTACAGCTTGCGTACCGAACGTGCGTCAGCTCAGTGGGTGAAAAGATACATCTACTTTCACGGCAGGCGCCACCTGGCGGGGCTGGGCGCAGCCGTCAGGCGGGCGTCAGGCCCGCCATGTCCAGCATCAGCCATTTGCTGCCGGCGCCGGCGAACTTGACCTGCACGCGGGTGCGCGGGCCTTGGCCTTCCAGATCGGTGATGACGCCTTCGCCGAACTTGCCGTGCCGCACGCGCTGGCCTACCCACAGGCCGCTGTCGCTGTCGGGTGCCTTGGGTGGATCGTTCCAGGCGCTGACGCGGCGCGGTGGTGGTTGCAGGTCGGCACGTCCGCCGCCGTCGCGGCGGCCGGGGCTCCAGTCCGAACGCGATCCGCCGTGGCCGTAACTGCCCCGTTCGACGCCACCGGCCGGACGGGCGCTCACCGGTCGGTCGACGGTGCCGCGCAGGCGCACTTCGGTCAGGTGTTCGGCCGGGATTTCCTCGATGAAGCGCGAGGCCATGGCCGGGCGGGTCTCGCCGTGGATGCGCCGGCTCTCGGCGTAGCTCACGTACAGCCGCTCGCGGGCGCGGGTGAGGCCGACGTAGCACAGGCGGCGCTCTTCCTCCAGGCGCGCCGGGTCGTCGATGGAGCGCTGGCTCGGGAACAGCCCCTCCTCCACGCCGACCAGGAACACCTGGCGGAATTCCAGGCCCTTGGCGGAGTGCAGGGTCATGAGCTGCACGCAGTCGGCGCCGGCCTCGCCCTGGGCGTCGCCGGCTTCGAGCGCGGCATGGCTCAGGAACGCGGTCAGGTCGTCGAGGTCTTCTTCCTCGTTCACGAACAGGCTGGCGGCGTTGACCAGTTCGTCCAGGTTCTCGACCCGGCCTTCGCCGCGGCCGTCCACGTCCTTGGCGTGGTGGTCCTTGAGGCCGCTGTCGCGGATGGCGATCAGCGCCTGATCCATCAGCGCCTGGCCCTGGCAGGCGGCGCGCAGGCTCTGGATCAATTCCGCAAAGCCGCCCAGCGCCGCCGCCGTGCGGCCGGTCAGGCCGCCGCCCTGCAGCAGCCGGGTCAGGACCTCCCACATCGGCAGGCCGCTGGCACGGGCTTCGCCACGCAGGGTGTCGAGGGTTTTGTCGCCGATGCCGCGCGGCGGCTGGTTGATGACGCGCTCGAAGGCGGTGTCGTCGGCCGGGTTGGCGATCAGGCGCAGGTACGCCAGTGCATCGCGAATCTCGGCCCGGTCGAAGAAGCGCTGGCCGCCGTACACGCGGTACTTGATGCGCCGCACCATGAGCGCTTCCTCGAAGGCACGCGACTGGGCATTGGAGCGGTACAGGATGGCCGTTTCGGCGCGCGGGTTGCCGGCGGCGGCCCAGGCCTCGATCTGCTCGACCACGAAGCGGGCCTCGTCCTGCTCGTTGTAGGCGGCGTACAGGCGGATCGGCTCGCCGCTGCCGGCGTCGGACCACAGGTTCTTGCCCAGGCGCTCGCGGTTGTGGGCGATCAGGGCATTGGCGGCGGCCAGGATGGTGCCGGTGGAGCGGTAGTTCTGTTCCAGGCGGACGACCTTGACGTTCGGGAACTGGCGCTCGAACTCGCGCATGTTCTCCACCTTGGCGCCGCGCCAGCCGTAGATGGCCTGGTCGTCGTCGCCGACCGCGAACAGGCTGGTGTCCGGCCCGGCGAGGTTGCGCAGCCAGGCGTACTGCAGGGCGTTGGTGTCCTGGAACTCGTCGACCAGGATGTGGCGGAAGCGCCGCCGGTAGTGGTCGCGCAGCACCGGTTGCTGCACCCACAGCTCGTTCGAGCGCAGCAGCAGTTCGCCAAAGTCCACCATGCCGCCGCGCTCGCAGGCGGCCTCGTAGCGGCGGTACAGCTCGGCCAGCACGGCGCGGTCGGCAAAGCCTTGCGTGTCCACGTGGCGGGCGCGCTGGCCCTCGTCCTTGCGGGCGTTGATGAAGGCGGCAACCTGGGCTGGCTTGAGCGTGTCGTCGCCCAGCTCCTTGAGCAGGCGCTTGATCAGCCGCTGCTGGTCGTCGGAGTCCAGGATCTGGAAGGTTTCCGACAGGCCGGCCTCGCGCCAGTGGGCGCGCAGCAGGCGGTGGGCGATGCCGTGAAACGTGCCCACCCACATGCCCCGCGGCGGCAGCGGTACCAGCTGGCCGATGCGCTCGCGCATCTCGGCCGCGGCCTTGTTGGTGAAGGTGACGGCCAGAATCTCCAGCGGCGCGGCACGCTCGACCTCGATCAGCCAGGCGATGCGGTGCGTCAGCACGCGGGTCTTGCCGCTGCCGGCGCCGGCCAGCACCAGGGCGGTCTGGCCGGGGTCGGTGACGGCCTCGCGCTGCGGCGGGTTCAGGCGGTCGATCTGGCGTTCGAGACTCATGCTCATTCCACGATTTTCAGGATGTCGCCGGGCTTCGGTTCGCCCTGCGGATAGTGGCCGTTCAGCAGCCGAAGTTGGGCCTGGGCATCGCCGGGCAGGCGCGAACCTTGGGCCAGGCGGGCGTAGGTGTCGCCGGCCACGGCGGGTTTCAGGCGCAGGCGCAGCGGCTCGGCCAGCGCCTTCTCGTCGTCGCGCAGCGGGTGAAATCCCAGCGCCGTCTGACGCATGGCCGCGTCGACCGCCTGGCTGTCCGCCCCGTCCAGCGCCACGCTGGCCAGCACATAGGCCTGGTTGCGATGAAAGATGACGCTGACGCGGCCGGGCCGGCCCTGGATTTTCAGCGGCGCGGTGTAGCCGGGCAGCCCGCCGGGGCTGATTTCCTCGCCGGCTGGGTTCTTGATGCCCAGGCGACGGATCATGAACTCGCGCGGCGTCTCGCGCTGGTTGAGATCCTGGCTGGTCAGCTGCGCCTGGGCCTTGCCGCCGGGGGCGACGGCGAGCAGCCGATCGGGCCGGTTCTCCAGCCGCCAACCGGCCGGGAATTCGAGAGCGAAGTCCAGGTCGCGGTGATAAAAGCGATTGCCGCGGCGGATGCCCTGCGCCGCGCTGTCGCCGAACACCAGGCCGTCGATGTGCTTAAGGAACGCCTGGCGGCCATTGTCGGCCGGCTTGTCGGGGGCCAGGAAGGATGCCTTGGTGAGCACTTCCTTCAGGCGCGTGTCCTCGTCCGGGTGGCTTGCGAACAGACCGTGGTAGGACTGCGGCTGGCGGCCTTCGGCCTTGGCCTGCGCGGCGGCGTAATCGCCCTGCGCCTTGAGCGTGCGCAGCACGTCCAGGATGGCCTGCGGGTCGTAGCCGGCGCGGGCCAGGTATTCGGCGCCCAGGCCGTCGGATTCGAGTTCGTGCTCGCGCCCATAGCCGCTGAGCATGGCCTGCCCGAGCACGCCCATGACGTTCTGGCCCACATTGCTGCCCAGACCCGGCACGAAGATGCTGCCCAGCGTCATGCCCAATTGCGCGGCGGTGGCCGCGGTGTACTGGCGCACCGCATGGCGGGCCGTGACGTGGCCGATTTCGTGCCCGAGCACGCCGGCCATCTCGGCCTCGCTGCCCAGGTACGCCAGCAGGCCGCGGGTGATGTAGATGTAGCCGCCGGGCAGCGCGAAGGCGTTGATGTCGGTGGAATCGACCACCGTGAAGCGGTAGATCAGGTTGCTGCGGTGGCTGTGGGCGGCGAGCTTCTCGCCCACGCCCTGCACGTAGGCTTGCAGCGCCGGGTCTTCGTACTGGCCGTACTGCTGGAGCACCTTCGGGTGCATCTCGCGACCGATGGAGATTTCCTGCGCCTCGGACATCAGCGCCATCTCGCGCCGGCCGCTGACCGGGTTGGTGGCGCAGGCGGCGAGTGTCAGACACAGACCGGTGACGGTGAGGAACTTGCGCATGGTGACTACTTGGACAGTTCGATCTGCGCCGGGTGCCACAAACGCATCTGAGCAGCGCCGTTTCGGGACTGGATTTTGCCCCGCGCGATCACATCCCGGCCACGCCAGGCCAGGTGATCGGCCGGTTCGAAGCCTGTCCAGTCGGCGCGCGCGATGCGCAGCTGCACGCGCCTGTCGAGCTTCAGCAGTACCCAGTCGCCACGCTGCAGGGCGCTGGTGACCCGGCCGCGCACCAGACGATAGCGGCCGTCGGCCGGGACCTTGCCGGCCGCCTGCGGCTGGTAGTCGGGCAAGGCCCACAGGCCGCGGCGGGCCACGCGGGCCTGCCGCTCGGCAGCCAGCAGGCAGTCCGCCAGGGCGACGTTCGGCGGCATGATGAAGCTCACCGCGAGTCCCTCGCGCAGCAGGGTTTCCTCCACGCTGGTGCCGTCCGGGGTATAGGCATGCGCCAGCAGCCGGCCGTAGCGGTCCTGTGCCTGCCGGTCGCGCGCCAGACGCACCGGCCCGCCCTTGGGCAACAAGCTTTGCGTGCGCTGCAAGGCGCGCTGCGCCAGCGGCTGCGGCGTGCCCTTGCGGTAGTTCATCTCGGGCGTGTCGATGCCCAGCAAGCGCACGCGGCGGTCATCGACCAGGCGCAGCGTGTCGCCATCGTAGTACCCGGCCACGGTGGCCTGCTCCACAGGCCCTGGGGGCCGGCAGGCTGCCGGCGAGTTGCTCGCAAACAGAACCCCGGCCAGAAACACAAAGGGCGCCAGCAGGCGCCCTTTGTGAGCGAGGCCGGCGAACCGGCCCGGCATCACGCCATGCCGTAGCGGCGCTTGAAGCGCTCCACTCGGCCGCGGCGGTCGCCGACCTTCTGCTTGCCGGTGTAGAACGGGTGGCAGCTCGAACACACGTCGATTGCCAGCTCCGGCTTGGCCAGCGCGGAACGGGTCTGGAAGGTGTTGCCGCAGCTGCAGGTGACGGTGACTTCTTCGTACTTGGGATGGATATCGGGTTTCATGGCGCGGTCTGGGTTGGGAGGGCACGGCGCGGCGGGCCGCGTAGGGTAGAAGAAAGCGGCCCGCCGGGCAAGTTGCACTGCAAGTCACAGCAGGTGCTGGACGGCCTCGCGTTCTTCCAGCAGCTCCCGGGCGGTGGCATCCATGCGGGCGCGGCTGAAGGCGCTGATGGGGAGGTTCTGCACGATCTCGTAACGCCCGTCGCGGCAGGTCACCGGATAGGAATAGATGATGCCGTCCGGGATGCCGTAGCTGCCGTCGCTGGGAATGCCCATGCTGACCCAGTCGCCGTCGGCGGTACCCAGCGCCCAGCTGCGCATATGATCGATGGCTGCCGACGCAGCCGAAGCCGCACTCGACGCACCGCGGGCGGCGATGATGGCGGCGCCGCGCTGCTGCACGGTGGGGATGAAATCGGTCTCCAGCCAGGCCTGATCGACCAGTTCCGGCGCCGGACGGCCATCGACCAGCGCGTGCGAAATGTCCGGGTACTGCGTGGACGAGTGGTTGCCCCACACGGTCATGCGGCGGATGGCCGGCACCGACGAGCCGGTCTTGGCGGCCAGCTGGCTGATGGCGCGATTGTGGTCCAGGCGCATCATGGCCGTGAACTGACGCGGGTCCAGGTCCGGTGCGCTGCGCATGGCGATCAGCGCGTTGGTGTTGGCCGGGTTACCGACCACCAGCACCTTCACGCCGCGGCTGGCGTGGTCGTTCAGGGCCTTGCCCTGCACGGTGAAGATGGCGCCGTTGGCCTCCAGCAGGTCCTTGCGCTCCATGCCCGGACCGCGCGGGCGGGCGCCGACCAGGATGGCGTAGTCGGCATCCTTGAAGCCGACCGCCGGATCATCGGTGGCCACGATATCGGCCAGCAGCGGGAAGGCGCAGTCGCGCAGTTCCATGACGACGCCTTCCAGGGTCTTCATGGCCGGCGTGACTTCCAGCAAATGCAGGATAACCGGCTGGTCGGGGCCGAGCATGTCGCCGGCGGCGATGCGGAACAGCAGCGCGTAGCCGATCTGGCCAGCGCAGCCGGTGACAGCGATGCGGACGGGGGTCTTCACGGGGCGGGTCCTCTGCAGGTGGCGGATTGAAGGGTAGGCCGGCGTCAGGCCTTCATGGAGGCGAAGAATTCGGCGTTGCTCTTGGTGTTCTTGAGGCGCTCGAGCAGGAATTCCATGGCCGCCACCTCGTCCATGGAGGCCAGCAGGCGGCGCAGGATCCAGACTTTTTGCACTTCGTCCGGCTTCATCAGCAGCTCCTCGCGGCGGGTGCCGGAGCGGTTGATGTTGATGGCCGGGAAGATGCGCCGCTCGGCGATCTTGCGTTCGAGGTGGATTTCCATGTTGCCGGTTCCCTTGAACTCCTCGTAGATCACGTCGTCCATGCGCGAGCCGGTCTCGACCAGCGTGGTGGCGATGATGGTCAGGCTGCCGCCTTCCTCGATGTTGCGCGCGGCGCCGAAGAATTTCTTCGGCTTGTCCAGGGCGTGCGCGTCGACGCCGCCGGTCAGCACCTTGCCCGAGGACGGGATCACGGTGTTGTAGGCGCGCGCCAGGCGGGTGATGGAATCGAGCAGGATCACCACGTCGCGCTTGTGCTCGACCAGGCGCTTGGCCTTCTCGATCACCATGTCGGCCACCTGCACGTGGCGCGTGGCGGCTTCGTCGAAGGTGCTGGCGATGACCTCGCCGCGCACCGTGCGGCGCATTTCGGTCACTTCCTCGGGCCGCTCGTCGATCAGCAGCACCATGAGGTAAATCTCGGGGTGGTTGATCGCCAGCGAGTGGGCAACCGACTGCAACATCATGGTCTTGCCGGCCTTGGGCGGCGACACGATCAGGCCGCGCTGGCCTTTGCCGATTGGCGCCACCATGTCGATGATGCGCGGGGTGATGTCCTCGGTGGTGCCGTTGCCGCGCTCGAGCGTGAAGCGCTCGTCGGCGAACAGGGGCGTGAGGTTCTCGAACAGAATCTTGTTGCGGGCCGCTTCCAGCGGCTCGAAGTTCAGCTCGTCGATCTTGAGCAGCGCGAAGTAGCGCTCGCCGTCCTTGGGCGGACGAATCTTGCCGGAGATGGTGTCGCCGGTACGCAGGCCGAAGCGGCGAATCTGACTGGGCGAGACGTAGATGTCATCCAGGCTGGCTAGGTAGGAATTGGTGTTCGAGCGCAGGAAGCCGTAGCCGTCCGGCAGCATTTCCATCACGCCTTCGCCGAAGATGTCCTCGCCCTTGCGGGCGTGGGCCTTGAGCAGGGCGAAGATGATTTCTTCCTTGCGCTGGCGGGAGGCCCCTTCCAGACGCGATTCCTGGGCCATGGCCACCAGCTCGGCCACCGGCGTTTGTTTCAGCGCGGTCAGATTCATATGTGTCTGCGGATTTGACGAGGAGCACCGCGAAAGCGAAGCGCGGCGCAGTTGGAAGAGGCAGTCCGGGAGACGGACCGGGAATGAAAACCTGCGAAAAAATTGTTGTTGTTGGCATGTCGCGGCAACAGCCGGACACCCTGAACCTTCAGAACGTCTGCCGGTAATCGTCTACAGCCGGGCGGCCGGAATGAAGATGAGAGCCCGCCCGAGCCAGTCGAGCTATCGGCACCGGCGATGGGCGACTTGAGACAAAGCCGGGATCAGAGATTGCTGTCCAGCCACGCGGTGAGCTGCGACTTCGACAAAGCACCGACCTTGGTGGCCTCCACGTTGCCACCCTTGAACAGCATCAGGGTCGGAATGCCGCGAATGCCGTAGCGCGGCGGGGTCTTGGGGTTCTCGTCCACGTTCAGCTTGGCCACCGTCAGGCGCCCGGCGTATTCCTTGCCGACCTCGTCCAGCACCGGCGCGATCATCTTGCACGGGCCACACCATTCTGCCCAGTAATCCACCAGAACCGGCCCGGGGGCCTGCAGGACATCCTGCTCGAAGGAGTCGTCAGAAATGTGCTTGACGTGTTCGCTCATGGGCTCTGGTTATGGATCGACGGTGGCAGGGACGCAGGACAGGCCTGCGTGGGCGGTGGCATTGCGCCGGGCCGACGGGAAACAAAGGCTTGTCGGCATTCTAGTCGCAGGCGGACGCAAGTCAACAACCTTTCAATACGCGCTATGGGGCCGCCGATCGAGCAAGCGGTACTGCAGCGCCTCGGCCAGGTGCGGCATGTCGAGCGCGTCACTGCCGGCAAGATCGGCACAGGTGCGGGCAATGCGTAGCACCCGGTGCGTGGCACGCGCGGACAGGCCCAGGGCGCCGATGGCCCGCGCCAGGAACTGCTGCTGCGACTCGGTCAGCCGCGCATGCCGGCGCAGGCCGGCCGGGTCCAGACGCGCGTTCAGGCAGCCACTGCGGGCGAACTGGCGCTGCTGCGCCGCCTGCACGCGCTCGCGCACTGCGGCCGACGGCTCGGCGCCGGCGTGCTCCTGCGCCAGCAACAGCTCGTGCGCAACCGGCGGCAGCTCCACGTGCAGGTCGATGCGGTCCAGCAGCGGTCCGGACAGCCGGCCGCGGTAACGGCGCACCTGCTCCGGGGTGCAGCGACAGCGGCCGCCGGCATCGCCCAGATATCCGCAGGGGCACGGATTCATGGCCGCCACCAGCTGAAAACGGGCCGGGAATTCGGCTTTCAGCGCCGCCCGGGCAATGCTGATGTGCCCGGACTCCAGCGGCTCGCGCAGCACTTCCAGCACCTGGCGGTCGAACTCCGGCAGCTCGTCCAGGAACAGCACGCCGTGGTGGGCCAGCGAGATCTCGCCCGGCCGCGGCGTAGTACCGCCGCCGGCCAGTGCCGCCGCGGAGGCCGTGTGGTGCGGCGCGCGCACCGGCCGCTGACCCCAGTGGCGAACATCGAAACCGCCGGCGCTGATCGATTGCACGGCGGCCGTCTCGAGCGCCTCCTGCTCGGTCAGCGGCGGCAGGATGCCCGGCAGGCGCGTGGCCAGCATGGTCTTGCCGGCACCGGGCGGGCCCAGCATCAGCAGGCTGTGACCCCCGGCGGCGGCGATTTCGAGCGCCCGGCGCGCAGCGGGCTGACCGCGCACGTCGGCCAGATCGGGCACGCTGGTGCCGTCCTGCGGCAAGGCGCGCTGCGCTTGCGCAAGCGGCGCATTGCCGGTCAGGTGGCCGCACACCGCCAGCAGGTGCTCGGCACCGTAGGCGGTGAGGTCCGGCGCCAGGGCCGCCTCGGCCGCGTTGGCCTGTGGCAGCACCAGGCGGGCACCGGCGCGCTGTGCCTGCAAGGCCACCGGCAACACGCCACGCACCGGACGCAGTTCGCCGCCCAGGCCGAGCTCACCGATGAACTCGTAGCCTTCCAGGCAGGCCGGTGGCAACTGGCCGGAGGCGGCCAGGATGGCCAGCGCGATACCCAGATCGAAACGTCCGCCTTCCTTGGGCAGGTCGGCCGGGGCGAGGTTGATGGTGACGCGCCGGGCCGGGAACTCGAAACCGCTGTTCAGCAGCGCGCTGCGCACGCGGTCCCTGGCCTCGCGCACGGCGGTTTCCGGCAGGCCGACGATGGCCAGCGCCGGCAGGCCGCCGGTCAGGTGCGCCTCGATGGTGACCGGCGGCGCGTCGATGCCGAACTGGGCGCGGCTGCGCAGGGTCGCCAGCGACATGGGCGCCTGCGGACGGTCAGGGACTGCCGTCGAGACGGGCGGCGAGGGCCTCGACCTGTGCCTGCACCCGGGCCAGGCGCTCGCGGGCATCCTCCAGCAGCGCGCGCTGCACCTCGAATTCCTCCCGACTCGGCAAACCAAGTCGCTGGCTCAGGCGCTGCACCGTCACAGTGCGAAGGCCCTCCAGTTCGCTGGCAATGCCGTGCAGCCAGTGCAGCGGCGAAGGTGGCACGGAATCGGTCATCGCAATCACTCCGGACGGGGCGCCGCCGCTCGCTACGGGGTCGCCCTGTTTAAGGTCAGCCGCCCAATTCAAATGCACTCATATGGTGCAATCGATCGCCTGGGACGTCGTACGAACCCTATTCTCGCTTCGTTTCCGACTATACCCCAATGCCCGATAGCCACTCTGGCACAGGCCGTGCTTAACAGGCCCTACTGGTACATGCCGGTTCAGTCCGCACCGTCTCGCCTCCCTGAACGGGGGCTGGTGATGCGCTTGATATCGCGGTGCCGGGGGCAGGCTGCCCAGGGGCCTGCCTGCGGTTCCGTCTTGCCCGAGGAGTACTGCAATGAAGATGGTCTGTGCGGTGATCAAGCCGTTCAAGCTTGACGATGTGCGCGAGGCGCTGTCGGGGGTCGGGGTGCAAGGCATCACGGTCACCGAGGTGAAAGGGTTCGGTCGCCAGAAAGGGCATACCGAACTTTATCGCGGCGCCGAATATGTCGTGGATTTCCTGCCCAAGGTAAAAATCGAGGTCGCGGTCGACGAGACGGACGTCGACCGTGTCATCGAGGCGATCACCAACTCTGCCAACACCGGCAAGATTGGTGACGGCAAGATTTTCGTCTATGACCTAGGGCAGGTCATCCGTATTCGTACCGGCGAGACCGGTGCCGACGCGCTGTAGCGCCGACGTGCCGGTTCTTGGCCGACGAATCCTTAACTGAGGGAGTTTATCGATGAAAACCCTGATGCGACGCGGGCTTGCCGCACTGGCAACGATCGGGCTGTGCCTGCCCGGCCTGGCATTGGCAGAAGATGCGGCAGCCCCGGTCTTGAATTCTGGCGACACCGCCTGGATGCTGACCTCGACCGCCCTGGTGCTGTTCATGACCATCCCGGGCCTGGCCCTGTTTTACGCCGGCATGGTGCGCAGCAAGAACGTGCTGTCGGTGTTGATGCAGTGCTTTGCCATCACCGCGCTGATCACGGTGCTGTGGACGATTTACGGCTACAGCATGGCGTTTGACACCACCGGCATGGAGCAGGGAGTTGTCAACTTCAACAGCTTTGTCGGTGGCCTGGGCAAGGCCTTCCTGAGCGGGCTGACCGTCGAAAGCCTGACCATGACCATCCCGGAATCGGTGTTCATGTGCTTCCAGATGACCTTTGCCATCATCACGCCGGCGCTCATCGTCGGCGCCTTCGCCGAGCGCATGAAATTCTCGGCCATGCTGTGGTTCATGGCACTGTGGTTCACCATCGTCTATACGCCTACTGCGCACATGGTGTGGAGCGGCAACGGCGGCCTGATGTGGGACTGGGGCGTGCTGGATTTCGCCGGCGGTACCGTGGTGCACATCAATGCCGGCATCGCCGGTCTTGTGGCCTGCCTGGTGCTGGGGCCGCGCAAGGGCTTTCCGACCACCGCCATGCCGCCGCATAACCTGGGCTACACGCTGATCGGCGCCTGCATGCTGTGGGTCGGCTGGTTCGGCTTCAACGCCGGCAGCGCGGTGGCGGCCAACGGAACGGCCGGCATGGCCATGGCGGTGACGCAGATCGCCACGGCAGCGGCGGCGCTCGGCTGGATGTTCATTGAGTGGATCAGCCACGGCAAACCGAGCGTGCTGGGCATCGCCTCGGGTGCGGTCGCCGGTCTGGTTGCCATCACCCCGGCCTCCGGCTTCGTCGGCCCGATGGGCGCGCTGGTGATCGGCGCCGTGGCCGGTGTGCTGTGCTTCCTTGCCGCCACCAAGATGAAGCGGGCCTTCGGCTACGACGACTCGCTCGACGTATTCGGCGTGCATGGCATCGGCGGCATCATCGGCGCGCTGCTGACCGGCGTGTTCGCTGCGGCCAGTCTGGGCGGCGTCAAGACCGAGTTCGACATGGCCGCCCAGCTGTGGATTCAGCTCAAGGGCGTGCTGGTGACGGTCGGCTTCAGCGGCATCGCCACCTTCATCATCCTGAAAGTGATCGACCTGGTGATCGGCCTGCGTGTCACGCCCGAGCAGGAGAACGAAGGCCTCGACCTGGCCCTGCACGACGAACGCGGCTACAACCTCTAAAGCCATTCGGTGTGCCAAAAGGGCCGGGGGGCACCCTCCCCGGCCCTTTTTTTGTTGCCGGACGCGAGCGTCGTCGACCAAACGGCGCGGTGTAAAATGCCCCGCCGCTGCAGCCCCCCAAATGAAGCCGCGTCCCCGCGCCGCCAAAGCCCCCGGGGCGCGATGCGCCGAGGCACACGCCCCTATAGCTGGAAGGTCTAGCAGACGCCTTGTAAGCGTCAGACCCGAGTTCGATTCTCGGTGGGGGCACCAACACGGCACGACGGTCGATCATCCGTCGCTGCGCGGGCCCCTCCTGTTGCCGATGTCCGGGGGTGCCGGCTCAGCGCCGTCGTTGGGCAGGCCGCCCGGCTGCCTCCCAGCCCCCTGCTAAACTGGCCATCACTCGCATTCCCAACGCAACGGCCACGGCATGACCCATCCCGCTTTCGAACTGCTGCGCACCGAGCGCGTGTCGGCGCTGAGCCTCACGGTCGAGGAATACCGCCACCGCGTCACCGGTGCCCGACACATCCACCTGGCCGCCGCCGACGACAACAACGCCTTCCTGGTGGCCTTCCTGACCGTACCGCAGGACTCGACCGGCGTCGCCCACATCCTGGAACACACGGCCCTGTGCGGCAGCCGCCACTACCCGGTGCGCGATCCGTTCTTCCTGATGCTGCGCCGCTCGCTGAACACCTTCATGAACGCCATGACGGCCAGCGACTGGACCGCCTACCCGTTTGCCAGCCAGAACCGCAAGGATTTCTTCAACCTGCTGGACGTGTACCTGGATGCGGCGTTCTTCCCGACGCTCGATCCGCTCGACTTTGCCCAGGAAGGCCATCGGCTCGAATTCGCCGAGGCCGAAAACCCGGACTCCGAGCTCACCTTCAAGGGCGTGGTGTTCAACGAGATGAAGGGCGCCATGAGCGCACCGGTGTCGGCGCTGTGGCAGGCCCTGGCGCGCGAGGTCTACCCGACCACCACCTACCACCACAACTCCGGCGGTGACCCGCAGCACATCCCGGACCTCACCTACGAACAGCTCAAGGCCTTCCACGCCCGGCATTACCACCCCAGCAACGCGACCTTCTTCACCTACGGCGACATCCCGGCCGCCGAGCACCAGGCGATCATGGAAGACCGCGTGCTGCGGCACTTCCAGCGTCTGGACATCGACCTTCGCGTGCCGCCGGAACAGCGCTACCCGGCCCCGCGCGTGGTGGAGGAAACCTACGCCGCCGAGGACGGCGACACCGCGCGCAAGACCCACATCGTGCTCGGCTGGCTGCTGGGCGACATGACCGATCTGGACCAGGTGCTGCGCCTGAACCTGCTGTCGCGCCTGCTGCTGGACAACTCATCCTCGCCGCTGATGCATGCGCTCGAAACCACCGAGCTTGGCAGCGCGCCCTCACCGCTGTGCGGCCTGGACGATTCGGCGCGCGAACTGCTGTTCGCGGCCGGCGTCGAGGGCTCGGAGCCGGAACACGCCGAGGCGGTGGAGAAGCTGGTGCTCGACGTGCTGGCGCAGGTGGCCGAAAGCGGCGTGCCGACCGAGCAGGTCGAGGCCATGCTGCACCAGATCGAGCTGTCGCGACGCGAGATCGGCGGCGACCGCTACCCCTACGGCCTGCAGCTGATCATGAACGCCCTGCCGCAGGCCGTGCACCACGGCGATCCGGTACAGGCGCTGGCCATCGACGCCGCGCTGGAGCGCCTGCGCGCCGCCGCCGCCGAGCCCGGCTTCGTCCAGAACGAGGTGCGCCGCTGGCTGCTGGACAACCCGCACCGCGTGCGCCTGACCATGAAGCCCGACCCGACGCAGGCCGAGCGCGAGCTGGCCGCCGAGAAGGCCCGCCTGGCGGCGCTTCGCGAAGGCCTGGACGCCACCGAGCGCGCGCGCATCGTGGCCCAGGCCAAGGCGCTCGAAGCCCGTCAGGCACAGCAGGACGACCCCGACATCCTGCCGCGCGTGACCCGCGAGGACGTCGCCCCGGCGCTGAAGATTCCGCCTGCCGTACACGAACCGGTGGTCGGCCTGCCGGCCACTTGGTACGACCAACCGACCAACGGCCTGGTCTACCAGCAGATCGTCATCGACCTGCCGCCGCTGGATGACGATGCCCTGGCGCTGCTGCCGCTGCTGGCCGAGACGCTCAGCGAAGTCGGCGCCGGCGGCCGCGACTACACGCAAACGCAGGCCCTGCAGGCGGCGCTGACCGGCGGCATCAGCGCCAGCGCCAGCGTGGGCGCACTGGCACAGGACAGCCAGACCAGCCGCGGCCTGTTCGTGGTGTCCGGCAAGGCGCTGGTGCGCAACCACGGCGCGCTGTCGAAGCTGCTGCACGAGACGCTGCACACGGCGCGCTTCGACGAACTCGCCCGCCTGCGCGAGCTGATCGCCCAGGCCCGGATGAGCGACGAGAACTCCGTCACCGGCAACGGCCACGCGCTGGCCATGGCCGCCGCCAGCGCCAGCATGAGCCCGGTGGCGCGCCTCGCCCACCACTGGTCGGGCCTGGCCGGTATCAAGGCCATCAAGGCGCTCGACGACAGCCTGGACGATCCGGCCGCGCTCAAGGCGCTGGGCGAGCGATTGGGCGAACTGCGCGCGCGCATTGCCGCCGCGCCGGTGCAGTTCGTCATCGTGGCCGAGGACGAACAACACCCCGACATCGCCCTGCGCCTGGCGCAGGTGTGGCAAGACACCGGTGCCCAGCCCAGCGGGTCTGATCAGACCCTCGCCCTGCCGCCGGTCAGCGGCCGCGTGGCCGAGGCCTGGACCACCAACACGCAGGTCAACTTCTGCGCCCGCGCCTATCCTGCCGTGGCCTGGAGCCACCCGGACGCGCCCGCCCTGACGGTGCTGGGCAGCTATCTGCGCAACGGCTTTCTGCACACCGCGATCCGCGAAAAGGGCGGTGCCTACGGCGGCGGCGCCGGCTTCGACGCCGACAGCGCGGCGTTTCGCTTCTACAGCTACCGCGACCCGCGCCTGGCCGAAACCCTGGCCGACTTCGATCGCGCCCTGGCCTGGCTGCACGAGGCCGATCATCCGCCGCAGGCGGTGGAAGAAGCCATCCTGGGCGTGATTTCCGCCATCGACAGGCCGGCCTCACCGGCCGGCGAGGCGCGCAAGGCCTTTCATGCCAGCCTGTTCGGCCGCACCGCCGAGGCCCGTCAGGCCTACCGGCAAGCCGTGCTGGGCGTCACGCTGGACGATTTGCGCCGGGTGGCGGCGACCTATCTGGTGCCCGAACGCGCCAGTACGGCCGTGGTCACCAGCCCGGCGGCATTGGAAAAGGCCGGTGGTCTGGGCCTGACGCCGATCCGGCTGTAGGCAGCCGGCGGGCACGCGCGGGCCCAGGGGCAAGGCAACGGCAGCATCCTCAGCCATCGGCGTTCAGTGCCCCGCGCCGGCTACGCTCAGCGCCACCTCGACCTCCTCGATGATCTGCTCCTGGCGCGCGTGGCGCTGGCGCTGGCGCAGCTCATCGCAGCGGTCATCGAGCCGCTGCAGGGCCGCCTGCAGGTGGGCGATGCGCTGCTGGTTCTCGACCAGCAGCGAGCCGATCAGCAGGCCGTTGAACACCGCGAACAGGTACTGCTCCAGCAGCGCCGCCGCGAACTGCGGCGCCGGCAGTTGCAGGCGCGGCGTGGCGTCGGACGCTGTCCCGCCCGTTGGCGGCGGCAGCACCGCCACCCGGCGCACGCGGTGCTGCTGCGGCTCGTGGCAGAGCACGTCCAGCCGCCCGCCGGCTGCATTCAGTCCGGCCAGGGTCTGCGCCAGGCCGGTCAGCACCGGCCCCACATCGTCAGCCGCCAGCGCCCCCGGGCAGCGCGCCGCGACGGCCGGCATCCGCAAGGCGGTGGCCGTGAGCTTGGAGCCCACCAGCACCAGCGGCTGGGCGTCGCCCGCCGCGGCGGCCAGCAGGCGTTCGTTGAAATCGCCGCACAGGCCTTTTTCGCTGCCCAGCAGCACGCACACGCCGACATCCGCCGTCGCCGGTGGCGGGGGCCGACCGGCGAAATGGGCCGCCACGGCGGCTTCGAGCCCCTGGCGCAACTGCTCGCTGGCGTCCTGCAGGCGCGTCACCCGTTGCAGCTCCACCGCCGCCAGGGTGCGCATGCCGGCCAGGATGGCGCGCATGTCCTCCAGCCCCTTGAGGTGCTGGGTGAGCTCGCGGTAGCGGCTCATGAGCCCTTGGCCAACGCGGCGCGCAGCCAGGCCAGCCAGTCGGCCTCCGGACTGCCGAGGTCGAGGCCGCTGCCGCCGAGGCCGGCCAGCAGCCGCGCCAGCGTGCCGGCCACCTCGGCCGGCGGCACGGCGTCCAGCAGCTGGTGCTTGAAGGCCAGCAGCCAGGCCAACTGAGCGGCGGCCGACACCGGCGCCAGGCGCTCCTGCTTGAGCAGTTCGCGCAGCACCCGCCCGCGCGCAAGCCGCGCCTGCATGGCCGGCTCCAGGCGTGCGCCGAAACGGGTGAACAGCTCCAGCTCCTGGAACTGCAGGTATTCGAGCTTGATGCTGCCGGCGGCCTCGCGGATGCGCGGGTGCTGCGCCTTGCCGCCGATGCGCGACACGGACAGCGCGATGTCGATGGCCGGCCGAAAGCCGCCGGCGAACAGCTCGGCATCCAGGTAGATCTGGCCGTCGGTGATCGAGATCAGGTTGGTCGGGATGTAGGCGGCGATCTCGCCCTGCTGGGTCTCGACGATGGGCAGCGCGGTCATGCTGCCACCGCCGGCGTCGGCCGCCAGGTGCGTGGCCCGCTCCAGCAGCCGCGCGTGCAGGTAGAAGATGTCGCCGGGGTAGGCTTCGCGCCCCGGCGGCCGGCGCAGCAGCAGCGACAGCTCGCGGTAGGCGCGGGCATGGGCGCTGAGGTCGTCGTACACCACCAGGGTGTCATGCCCGGCGTGCATCCAGGCTTCGGCCAGGGTGCAGCCGGCGAAGGGCGCCAGGTATTGCAGGCCCGGCAGGGCGCTGGCCTCGCCCACCACCACCGTGGTGTAGGCCAGCGCGCCGTGCTCGCGCAGCAGTTCCAGGGTACTGACCACAGCCGAGCGCTTCTGGCCGATCAGCACGTAGACGCAGCGCACGCCGCTGTCCTTTTGATTCAGCACCGCGTCCAGCGCCAGGGCGCTGCGGCCGGTGCCCTCGTCGCCGATGATGAGCTGACGCTGACCGCGGCCGATGGGCAGCATGGTGTCGATGATCTTGCTGCCGGTCAGCAGGGGCTCGGTGACGAAATCGCGTTCGATCATCGGCGGCGCCGGCGCTTCCAGCGGCCGGCGCTGGTTGGCCTGCGGCGCCGAGTCACCGTCAAGCGGCCGGCCCAGCGGGTCCACCACCCGGCCGAGCAGGCCATCGCCAACCGGCAGGTCCAGCACGCGGCCGCCCAGGGCGGCCCGGGTGCCGGCAGCGAGTCCGCCGGTCTGGTGCAGCAGCACGGCGCCCAGGCGCGCGTCGCTGAGCTGAAAGACCTGCCCCAGACTGCCATCCTCGAAGCGCAGCAGCTCGTCCATGGCCGCCGACGGCAGGCCCGCCACCCAGGCGATGCCGTCGCCCACCGACTGCACCACCCCCAGCTCGCGCGCCCGCAGGCCGGGCCGGTAGTCCGCCAGCCAGGCGCGGGCGCGGGCCAGCGGCGAGGCCAGGGCAGCGTCCTCAGCCATCGGTCGGCAGCAGCTCGGTAAACGCCTGCAGCTCGTCCTGCAGGTTGGCGCCCAGTTGCCAGGCGCCAACCTGCAACCGCACCCCGGCCAGCAGGGCCGGATCCTCGGCATAGCTCATCGCCGGTGCGCTGCCGCCGATCAGCGCCGCCAGCGCCTGGGCCAGGTCGGCCCGCTGCGCGTCATCGAGCGGGTAGGCGCTGATCACCTGCAGCGGCGCCGCGGCGCTGGCCAAGGCCTCGCGCAGCGCCGCCCGGCGTTCGGCCGGCAGGGCCGCCAGGTCATCCACCAACAACTGCAGCAGCCGCGCCTGCAGCTGCGGCCCGGCGGCGGCGCCGAGCAGGCGCGCGGCAAAGCGCCCGGCCAGGGCCAGCGCGGCGCGCTCGGCCGCCTCGCGGGCCTGCTCGGCCTGCCGGCTGGCGAGGGCTTCCTCGCGCCGGCGGCGGTCGGCCAGTTCCGCCTCCAGCGCCTGCAGGCGGCGCTCGCGCTCGCGCTCGAGTTCCTCGTCCAGCTCGCGGCGCGCCTTGGTGCGCTCGCCGCCCCAATCCTCCAGGCGGCGGTCGTACTCGGCCTTGCGCTGCTCGGCCTCGGCTTGCTGGGCTGCAGCGGCACGGGCTACGGCGGCGATCTCGTCGCGGCGGCGCTGGATCATGGCCAGCACCGGCCGGTACAGCAGCCGGTGCAGCAGCCACACCAGCACCAGAAAGTTGACGATCTCGAAGCCGAAGGTCAGCCAGCTGAATTCCATGCCGGCCTCATAAGTCTATGAATCAATGCACATCCTGTGCATTGATTCTGTCGCAACTCCGGTACACGCCCGGACTTGCTCCCACGGATCAAGCACTGGTGTGCTCGATCCGTGACCGGCCATCCCTGGCCGGCAGAGAGCTTGAAAAACTCACAAGCTCTCACGGCAGGTAGGCGAGCAGCGGGTTGCGGAACAGCACGATGAGGATGATCACCAGGCAGTAGATGGCCAGCGATTCGATCATCGCCAGACCGATGAACAGCAGCCGCGAGATCGCCGGTTCGGCCTCCGGCTGGCGGGCGATGGCATCCAGTGCCTGGCTGATGGCGCGGCCCATGGCCAGCGCCGGCAGCATCACCCCCAGCGCGATGCCGAGCACCGCCACCACCGTGCTGGCGATCACCAGCCAACTCATATCGGACATTCGACTATCCTCCTTCGCCGTGGGTTTGCTCATGCGCCTGCATGCCGCCGGCGATGTACACCAGCGCCAGCATGCCGAAGATATAGGCCTGTACCACGGCCTCGATGACGTGCAGCAGCAGGATCGGCACCGGCACCAGCAGGCCGGCCACCGTCAGCACCAGCAGCGCGGTCAGTTCCAGGCTCATGATGTTGCCGAACAGGCGCACCGCCAGCGCCAGGGTGCGGGTGAACTCGCTGACCAGGTGAAACGGCAGCATCAGCGGGCTCGGCTGCAGGTAATGGCGCAGGTAGGCGCGCCAGCCGCTGGCACGGATGCCGAACCAGTGCACCGAGAAAAACACCAGCACCGCCAGCGCCGCGGTGACCGACAGGTCGCGGGTCGGCGACTCCAGCCCCGGCACCAGGCCGACCAGGTTGGCGCACAGCAAAAACACCCACAGCGTCGCCACGAAGGGCAGCACCCGCGGCGCCTGGTCCTCGACCAGCACCCGCACCGCCGACTCGGCGGCGCCGACCAGCCCCTCGACCGCGGTCTGCCAGGGGCCCGGCGCGGCGCGCAGGCGCAGCCCCAGCAGCGCCGCCAGCCCCACCAGCAGCAGACTCACCGCGAGGCTGCCGAACAGGGATTCGGACAGCCGAAGCGGCCCCAGTTCCATACCCGGCATGCCCAGCAGATCGTTGCCGTCCATCTCCATCAATCCCGCAGCATCAGGTACACGTTGATCGCCCCCACCAGCACGCCGAGCAGCAGCAGACTGAGGGTCCAGGATTGCGAATAACCGGGCAGGCGCTCATCCAGCCAGCGGCCCAGATAGGCCCCCGCCACCATGGGCAGCACCATCACCAGCCCCAGCGTGCCCAGAAAGCGCGCCTGGGCCAGCACGCTGCGCTTGCCGCGGCGGGCCGCGTCGAGCCGGCGGGCGTCGCGGTCCACTTCCTCGCGCAGCCGCCGACCGTCGTTCATGCCGGCGATCCCCGCTGTTCGAGCTCCCACAGCCGGCGCAGCAGCTGCTGTTCCATCTGCTGCAGACTCACGCGCGTCTCGCGCAGCGCCTCCTCCTCGGCGCGCAACTGGCGCTCGAGTTCCCCGCCCAGGCGCCGGTAGTCGCTGTCCTCGAGGTAGCGGCGGGTGAACAGCCACACGGCGCCGGCCGCCACGCGCAGGATGCCACCCGGCAACGCCAGGTACTGCCAGTCGACGGCACCGGTGCGGTAGCGGGCGAGGCCGAATTCGAGCGCGGTCAGGAAGTCCTCATGGCCGGCCTGGATGCCGAAGCTACCGCTGGCGTCACGCGCCACCAGGCTGCGCACGCCGGGCACGCTGCGCGCCGCCGTCATGCTGTGCAGGTGCAGGGTGAAGGTGCTCACGAGGCGGCATCCGCAAGAGTGCCGCGCATGTAGAAGCGTTCCTCCGGCCAGTCGTCGTGGCGGCCGCCCAGGATCGCCTCGCAGTCGGCCAGGCAGTCGTCGAGCGTGACGCTGGCGCCGGCAAGGCCCGAGTGCTGGGCGGTGACGAAAAACGGCTGGGTCAGATAACGCTCCAGGCGCCTGGCGCGGTGCACGATCTGCCGGTCCTCGGCCGCCAGCTCCTGCAGGCCGAGCATGGCGATGATGTCCTCGAGCTTGCGGTAGCGGGCGATGTGCTCGCGCACCGCCTCCGCCACCCGGTAGTGGCGGTCGCCGACGCTGTGGCGGTCGGCCAGCTTGCTGAACGAGCGCAGCGGGTCCACCGCCGGGTACAGGCCCTGCCCCGCCTGCCGGCGCGACAGAATCACCGTGGTGTCCAGATGTCCGAGGATGGCACTCACCGCCGGGTCGGTCAGATCGTCCGCCGGCACATACACCGCCTGCACCGAGGTCACCGCGCCGGCCGCGGTGGAGGCGATGCGGTCCTCGACCTCGGCGATCTCGGTGCCCAGCGTCGGCTGGTAACCGACCGTGGCCGGCATGCGCCCGAGCAGGCTGGACACCTCGCTGCCGGCCTGCACCATGCGGTAGATGTTGTCGACCAGCAGCAGCACCTCGCGGTGCTGGGTGTCGCGCAGGTATTCGGCATAGGTGAGCGCGGTCAGCGCCACGCGAAAGCGCACCCCGGGCGATTCGTCCATCTCGCCGAACACCAGCAGCGCATTGGCCATGACGCCTGTCGCTTGCATGTCGTGCCACAGTTCGTGGCCCTCGCGGATGCGCTCGCCGACCCCGGCGAACACCGACACGCCCTGGTGCACCGCCTCGATAGCGTGCATGAACTCCATGATCAGCACCGTCTTGCCGACCCCGGCGCCGCCGAACAACCCGGTCTTACCGCCGCGAAAGAACGGGCACAGCAGATCGATCACTTTGATGCCGGTGGGCAGCAGCTCACTCACGCCGCGCACATCACGCAGCGCCGGCGGCGGCTGGTGCACGTTGCGAAAGGCGCCGCCGGCCAGCGGCGGGCCGCCGTCCTGCGGCTCGCCGAACACGTTCAGCACCCGGCCCAGGCAATCGGCCGACACCGGCACATGCAGCGGCGCGCCGGTGTCGTACACCGGCATGCCGCGCGTCAGCCCGCTGGTGCCGTGCAGCGTCACGGCGCGCAGGTGGTGCTCATCCAGGTGCTGGTGCACCTCGAACAGATAGGCCTCGTGATCGAAACGCGTCAGCAGCGCCTGACGCAGCGGCGGCAGGCGCTCGCAGGCAATCTCCACCACCGGCCCCTGCACGCCGACGATGTGGCCGATGCAGATCAGTTCGGCCTGGGACTGGCCGAAACCGACCACTGCGCTACACCGTCACCCGCCGCAGCCGCAGCGCATTGCCGATCACCGACACCGAGCTGAACGACATGGCGGCCGCCGCGATCACCGGCGACAGCAGAATGCCGAAGAACGGATACAGCACGCCGGCGGCGATGGGCACGCCCAGGCTGTTGTAGCCGAAGGCGAACCACAGGTTCTGGCGGATGTTGCGCATGGTGGCGCGGGACAGGCGGATGGCGCGCACGATGCCGGTCAGATCACCCTTCACCAGGGTCACGCCGGCGCTTTCCATGGCCACGTCGGTACCGGTGCCCATGGCGATGCCGACCTGCGCCTGGGCCAGCGCCGGGGCGTCGTTGATGCCGTCGCCGGCCATGGCGACGAAGCGGCCCTGGGCCTGCAGTTCCTTGATCTTCTGCGCCTTCTGGTCCGGCTGCACCTCGGCCATCACCTCGTCGATGCCAAGCTGCCGGGCCACCGCGCGGGCCGTGGTGGCGCTGTCGCCGGTGAGCATGACGATGCGGATGCCCTCCTCGTGCAGCGCGCGGATGGCGGCGGGCGTGGTTTCCTTGATCGGATCGGCCACCGCCACCAGGCCGGCGGCGCGACCGTCCACGGCCAGGAACATGGCGGTCTTGCCCTCGCCGCGCAGGGCCTCGGCGCGCTCGGCCAGCGCGCCGATCTCGACGCCCAGCGCGTCCATCAGCGCGCGGTTGCCGAGCGCCACCGCCCGGCCCTCAACGCGCCCGCGCACGCCTTGGCCGGTCACCGAATCGAAATCCTCGTAGCTGCCCGGCTCGATGCCGCGCGCCTTTGCGCCTTCGACGATGGCGGCCGCCAATGGGTGCTCGCTGCCACGCTCCAGCGTCGCTGCCAGGCGCAGGACTTCGCTTTCGTCGAAGCCTTCGGCAACCACCACCTCCTGCAACCGCGGTCGGCCTTCGGTGAGGGTGCCGGTCTTGTCGACCACCAGGGTGTCAACGTCGCGCAGGGTCTGGATGGCCTCGGCGCTCTTGAACAGCACTCCCAGCGAGGCGCCCTTGCCGCTCGCCACCATGATCGACATGGGCGTGGCCAGCCCCAGCGCGCAGGGGCAGGCGATGATCAGCACCGCCACCGCGTTGATGAGCGCATAGGCCATGGCCGGCGGCGGCCCCCAGACGCTCCAGATGATGAAAGTGAGGATGGCGCTGCCGACCACCGCCTGGACGAAGTACGCGGCAACCACGTCAACCAGGTTCTGGATGGGCGCGCGCGAACGGCTGGCCTCGGCCACCATCTGCACGATCTGCGCGAGCAGCGTATCGCTGCCCACCCGCTGGGCCTCGATGACCAGCGAGCCGGTGCCATTGACGGTGGCACCGATCACGCTGTCGCCCGCCGCCTTCTCGATCGGGATCGGTTCGCCGGAGATCATGGATTCGTCGACGGCGCTGTGGCCTTCCCGCACCACGCCGTCCACCGGCACCTTCTCGCCCGGCCGCACCCGCAGCCGGTCGCCGATCTGCACTTCTTCGAGCGGCACGTCGCGCTCGCTGCCGTCGGCCTCGATACGCCGGGCAGTCTTGGGCGCCAGACCCAGCAGCGCCTTGATGGCGGAGTTGGTCGAACTGCGCGCGCGCAGCTCCATGACCTGACCGAGCAACACCAGGGTGACGATGACCGCCGCCGCTTCGAAGTACACCGCAACCCGTCCGCCCGCGTCGCGGAACGAGTCCGGAAACAGATCCGGCGCCAGCGTGGCGACCAGGCTATAGACGTAGGCCACGCCGACGCCGAGCCCGATCAGCGTGAACATGTTCAGATGCCAGGTGCGCACCGAGCGCCAGCCGCGCACGAAAAATGGCCAACCGCACCACAGCACCACGGGCGTGGCGAGCGCCAGCTCCAGCCAGCGTCCGGTGGCGCCGTGCGGCAGCAGGCCGGCAAGGCCAGGCAGCATCGCGCCCATGGCCAGCACCAGCACCGGCAGCGTGAACGCAGCCGCCAGCCACAGCCGGCGGGTCATGTCGGTGAGCTCCGGGTTGTCCTGCGGCTCGGCGCTGACCGTCACCGGCTCCAGCGCCATGCCGCAGATCGGGCAGGCGCCCGGATGGTCCTGGCGCACCTCGGGGTGCATGGGGCAGGTGTACATCGCCCCCGCTGGGGCCGGCGGCGTGGGCCGGAGCGCATCGTGACCCTGGTCGCCGGTGCCAGCGGTCACAAACGCCGCCGGATCGGCGACGAAGCGGTCATGACAGCGACTGGAGCAGAAATAAAACGTCACGCCAGCGTGCTGCGCCGTGGCTGCCGCCCGGTCCTCCGCCACCTGCATGCCACATACCGGGTCTTTCGCCATGTCGGTCTCCGTGTCGAATAGCCGTTACGTGTGGCCGTCCCGGGCGCCACCGGCCAGGAGGTCGTAGAAGAACGCGGGCAATATGCCGGCGACGAAAACCGTCGCGCCGTCCAGAAAATTGACCACCACCACGGCGCCACCGAATGCTCGGACCCCGAGCGTGTTCGTGGGCAACCCCCTTTTGTTCGCTGGACAAGGCAAGGGCCGCACCGGAAGGCGCGGCCCTACCGGTCACGGTTTGGGATGATGCGCCTCGTGGTCCTGGTCCGCGCCACTGGCGGCGCCGCCCTGCATATCGCCACCCATCCCGCCCATGCCGCCGCCGTCCATCATGCCCATGCAGTCCTGCATGCGCTTGCGCATGGCGGCGCGGTCGGTGGCATCGATGACACCGTCCTTGTTGGCGTCCATGCGGGCGAAGCGCGCCTCGGCGTGCTTGAGGAACTCCTCCTTGCTCACCTTCTGGTCGCCCTCGCCCATCATCATCCCGTGCATGCCCATCCCCATCTTGCCCTGCGCCAGGGCGCTGCCCGAGAACGCCAGGGCAGCCGTCAGGGTCCATGCCAAAGGTCGTATGTTCATTGCAGATCACTCCTGCGGGGCCGCTGGCCCCGTCGATTTACCAAGCTATCAAGGCGGTACCGGCACCCGCCTTGCCCATCCACGTGACCACGGGTGCGGATTGCGCCGACCCGACCGGATACGTCACCTCATCCCAGACCTTGCTTCGATGAAGAAAGCCGCATGCCGCCCAGAACTGCCTGCGTAACCGAAGTCACGCGAAAAAATCATTGCCGGATGGACGGCCGGCCCGACGGTTTCCAAGCTTGTTTTGTGCAATTTAGAACCTGTGTCCCGGGCACAGGTCCAGTCAGGAACGGATCGCATTTGATCGGGATCAACCACCGACGAAATGAGGGGGCAAGCAGGTAGCCCGCTTACCGAGCGCCGCTGCGCTTGCCCAGCCTGCGCTGCAGGGTGCGTCGGTGCATGCGCAGGGCACCCTGCAGTAGCCGACACCTCCTCGCGACGCCCGCCGCGCGGCGACGGGTTTAGGTGATGTATGCCTCGGTGGCGTAGCGGCGCATCATGCGGTGGCTGTTGAAGAACGAGGCGTTCTTGGCAATGGCGCCCTGCATCACGCGCACCCAGCCATCGGCCGCGCCGAGCTGGCCGTAGTACAGCGGCAGGACCACCTGCTCCAGCTTGTCGTACAGGGCGCGGGCGTCGGCCTCGTGGCCCACCTCGGTGGCGGAACCCACGCTCCAGCCGGTCACGCCCTCGATGCAGCCTTCCACCCACCAGCCGTCCAGCACCGACAGCGACGGCACGCCGTTGAAGGCCGCCTTCATGCCGCTGGTGCCGGAGGCCTCCAGCGGCGGCAGCGGCGTGTTCAGCCACACGTCGCTGCCGGAGACGATGGCCAGCGCCGCGTCCAGATCGTAATCGGGCAGATAGACCACGGTCACGGCGCCGGCCAGTTCGCGGATGTGCCGGTGCAGCTGTTCGATCAGCTGCTTGCCGCCCTCGTCGCGCGGGTGCGCCTTGCCGGCCAGCACCACCTGGAACGGCCGCGCCTTGGCGACGGCCCTCAGCCGCTCGAGGTCGGTGAACAACAAATCCGGGCGCTTGTAGGCGGTCATGCGCCGGGCAAAGCCCAGGGTCGCCAACGCCGGGTCCAGCGCCACGCCGGTGCGCGAGGCGACCTGCGCGATCAGCGCCTGCTTGGCCTCGGCGTGCGCCTGCAGCAGCGCCGCCTGCGGCACGCAGCAGTCGGCGCGCACCAGCAGCTCCGGCTCGTGACACCAGCCGGGCAGGTAGCGGTCGTACAGCGCGCGCAGCGGCGGCGCCGTCCAGGTGTGCGGATGCACGCCGTTGGTCACCGCGTGCACCCGGTAGCCGGGGAACATGCGTCGCGACACCTCGGCATGGCGCTGCGCCACGCCGTTGACGTATTCGGACAGGTTCAGCGCCAGGCGCGTCATGTTCAGCGCGTCCTCGCCGCCGAGCTGCTTGAGCACCGCCAGCGGGATGAAGTCGTCCAGCACCTGCTGGACCAAATCGTAGCCGAAGCGGTCGTGCCCGGCCTCGACCGGGGTGTGGGTGGTGAAGCAGCACTGGCCACGGACCAAGGGCACGTCGTAGGGCGACTCGCCCGGCCGCAGTTCCTCCGGCCGATGGACATACCGGCGCAGCAGTTCCAGCGCCAGCAGCGCCGAGTGACCCTCGTTCATGTGGTACTGGCGAATCTCGAAGCCGAGCGCCTGCAGCAGGCGCACGCCGCCGATGCCCAGCACGGCTTCCTGCTTGAGGCGATATGGCCCGTTGTCGCCATACAGGCGGTGCGTGATGTGCCGGTCGTCCGGGTGGTTCTCGTCCAGGTCGGTGTCCAGCAGCAGCACCGGTTGGGCGCCGCCCAGGTGGCCCCGCAGCACGTACAACCAGCCGCCGACCCACACCTCGCGCTGCTCGAGCGTCAGCGCCACCTTGGCCGCCAGCGCTGTGGCGTGCTCGCGCGGCTCCCACGGCGCCGGCTGCTCCACCTGGCGCCCGGCCGGGTCGAAGGTCTGGCGAAAATGCCCGCCGCGCGACACCAGGCTCACCGCCACCAGCGGCAGCTCCAGATCGGCGGCCGCCCGCACGGTGTCCCCGGCCAGCACGCCCAGGCCGCCGGCGTAGGTGGGGATGGCGCTTTCCAGCGCGATTTCCATGGAGAAATACGCCACGCGCGGCGTGTGCAAGAAAGGCTCTAGTGGGGACATGGGAAGTTTCCGTTGGGGCTGCGGCCGACCTGCCGCGCGATGGCCGCCCGGCGGGCCGGCGACGACCTGCGCGCTTTATTTAGAAGAGAAGCTGCGACCGACTCACAAATCGGCGCCGCGAGCGCGCAAGCGGCGGCGCCGGGTCGCAAAAGAGCATCATCGCGCTATCGCCGCCGGGCCGTCCACGGCCACCGCTTCACAGGCTGCCGCTGCGTTTGCCCAGCTTGCGCTGCAGGGTCCGCCGGTGCATGCGCAAAGCGCGCGCGGCGGCCGACACGTTGCCGCCGCAGTCCTTGAGTACGCGCTGGATGTGTTCCCACTCCACGCGCCGCACCGACGGCGGCTCGGCCGGTAGCGGCCAGATTGCCGGCAGGGCCGCATCGCCGGCATCGAAAGCCCGTACCACGGCATCGGCATCCACCGGCTTGGCCAGGTAGTAGGTGGCGCCGAGCTTGATGGCGTCGATGGCGGTCGGGATGCTGGCGTAGCCGCTGAGCACCACGATGCGCACCTGCGGCAGTCGCTGGCGCAGCAGGGGCACCAGCTCCAGCCCGCTGCCGTCCGGCAGGCGCAGGTCGAGCACGGCGTGGCTGGCGCGCAGCTGCGGCAGCAGATCGCGCGCCTGCGCGACGCTGGCGGCCAGCGTGACCTGAAAGCCGCGCCGGCCGAGCGCCGTTGCCAGCACCTGGCCGAACACGGGATCGTCGTCGACCAGCAGCAGTTCGGCCGCGGTGGCCACCGCCGGCGTGGGGGCGTGGTCCGTCAACTCAGGCCGCCAGGGCTGCCAGCGGCAGCGATACCTGCGCGAGTGTCCCACCGCCGTCGCGGGGTGCAATCACAAGACGACCGCCCAGGCGTTCGATCACCGCCCGCGCCAGGTACACGCCCAGACCCAGACCACCCTGCTTGCCGGTGACGAACGGCTGTCCCAGCCGCGGCGCTAGTTCGCTCGGGATACCCGCCCCGCGGTCGGCGACTTCCATCAGCACCGCCTGCCCGTCCCAGCGCGCGCACAGATCGACTGCGGCGCTGGCGTCGGCGGCGTTGTCGAGCAGGCTGCACAGTGCCTGGCGCAGGGTTTCGTCGACAACCACCTGCGGCGGCTCGCCGGGGCCGGAGCACGACAGCCGCACCTGCGACTGCGGCCGTATGCGCTGCCAGTCGTCGACCAGCGTGCACAGCCAGGTCTGCAGGCTCAGGCGCCCGCCTCCTTCAGCCCGCCCCTGTCCGGTGACGGTGAGGTTGCGCGTCAGCACCTCGCGGCAGCGCTCGATTTGCTGCGACAGCAGGTCCAGATCGGTGCGCTGGTCCGCGCCGGCGCCGCGGCGCAGCTCGCCGACCAGCACCGCCATGGTCGACAGCGGGGTACTCAGTTCGTGCGCAGTGCCGGCGGCGAGCGCGCCCAGCGCGGCCAGTTGTTCGCCGCGCAGGGCCGCCTCGCGCAACTGCGCCAGGTGCGCCTCGCGCGCCCGCAGCGTCGCCGCCAGGCGCGCCACGAAGGCCGCGATCACCACTGCCGCCACCACCAGGCTCAGCCACATGCCCAGCAGATGCAGGTCGAAACTGTCGCCCAGACTGCCGTGGTAATGCGGCAGCGGTCGGTAGGCGAACATCACCAGGCTGTAGCCGGCCACCACCAGCGCCGTCAGCCCGGCGGTGTGGGGCATCGGCAGCACCGTGGCGGCCACCGCCAGCGGCAGCAGGAACAGCGACGCGAACGGATTGGCATAGCCGCCGTTGAAGTAGAGGAAGGCTGTCAGGCCGACGATATCGAGCGCCAGCTGGGCAGTCAGCACCCACGCCGAGGGCTCATCGCCACGCCTGGCATACCACCAGGCCAGCGCGTTCATGAAGGCCAGCGCGCCCAGGATCAGTCCGTCCATCGCCAGCGGCAGCCGCATGCCGAGCACGCCGGTCGCCAGCAGCACGGCCAATGCCTGCGTGGCCAGCGCCACGGCGCGCAAGTACACCAGCAGCAGAGCGCTGGAGGAGGAGACGGTCGACATGGCTGCGGGCCCCGGGGCGTTGCCGACCGATCATTTTATCCATCCGGTACGCGCTGCCCCTGCGACACAGGGCCGCAGGGGCAGCGTTCAGTGCGTGCGGCGCTGGCGCGAGGACAGCCCATAGTGCAGGGCAGCACCGATGATCAGCACCGCCTGCGCCGCCAGACTCTGCACGGTCGGGTAAATACCCAGCAAGTCCACGCGCGGGAAGGCGATGCTGCTGGCCGGCAAGATGCCGGCTTCCTGCAGGGCGACGATGCCCTTGCCGGCGAACACGATCGCCAGCACATACATCAGAAAAGCGCTGACGCCGAAGAACAGCCCCAGCGGCAGGCGGGCGCTCAGGCGCAGCAAGCCCCAGCTGACTACCGCCAGCACCAGCGCGCCGCACCCCGCCCCGACCAGCACCATGCTCTGGCCGGCCGGCGTGGTCTGCAACCACAGCGCCTGGAAAAACAGGATGGTCTCGAACACCTCCCGGTACACCGCGAGGAAGGCCACGAACGCCAGCAGCCACAACGACCGCCCGCCCACGGAGCCGAGGTGCTGATTGATGTAGGCCTGCCAGCGCTGGGCATGCGCCTTGTCGTGCAGCCAAAAGCCCATGTAGAACAGGATGCCGGCCGCCAGCAGGGCGGTGAAGCCTTCGCTGAGCTCCCGCGTCGCGCCGCTGATGGAAATCACGTAGGCGGCGACCGTCCAGGTGGCGATGCCAGCCGCCAGCGCCCCGACCCAGCCGATGTGCAGGTAGCGGTAGGCCTCGCGTCGGCCGGCCTTGCCCAGGAAGGCAAACATGGCCGCCAGCACCAGCACCGCCTCGAGTCCCTCGCGCAGTAGGATGAAAAACGCGCTCGCAAAGGCCAGTTTGGCATCCAGACTGCCTGCCGCGAGCACCGTCTCGACCCGGTCCAGCGCCGCCAGCAGGTCGGCATGCAACTGCCCGACATCCGCCGATGAGCCGCTCGCGCGCAAGGGCTCCCGATACGCCAGCATGCGTTTTTCGACTTCCAGGCGCAGCGCCGGGTCGACCGCCTGCAGGGCCTGCTCCAGCGGCTCGAAGCCGTCCAGGTAGGCAGCCAAGGCCTGCCGGTAGGCACCCGCGCCGTCACCGGCCCGATAGCTGGCCAGGCTTTGCGCGAGCAGCCGCCGGGCCAGGGCCAGCGATTCGCCGCGGCTGTTGCCCAGCGCCTGCGGGGTGCTGCGCAGATAAGCGAGCACCTCGCCGGCCGGCGATCCACCCACCTGATCCGGCACCGCGCCGGCAACCGCAGACAGGTCTGTGAATCGGTCCCGGCAACAACCGTCCTGCCAGGCCGCCGCGCCGGCGCGGCGCGTGGCCTCGTCGTAGCGCAGGCTGCCGACATAGAAGGCCAGCGCCCAGCGGTCCTGTTCGGGCAAGTTGCCAAAGCCGCTCATGGCGGTGCCACTGACGCCATAGCTGATGGTGTTGTAGAGCATGGCCAGGCTCTGCGAACCCTGACGCACCGGGTCGTGAAAATCGCTCGGCGGCGGCTCGAGGTTCTGGCCGGCCGGGCCGTCGCCGCGACCCTCGGCGCCGTGACAGGAGGCGCAGTGCGCGGCGTAGAGCTGCGCCGCGGCGGCCACGTCCGGTGCCCGTTGTGGGGCAAGACGCAACTCGTACAGCGCAGCAACGCGCGTCTTGAGCTGCGCCGCCAGACCGGCCACCTCGGCGGCCGGCGCCTTGCCATCAACGGCCGCGCGCAGCACCGCGGCCTGCGCGACGAGCTCGTCGCGGCCTGGCTTTTGCGGCAGGCCGCCCATCAGCTCCACCACGCTGGCGGTGAATTCCTGCATCTCGGCGTACTCGGCGTTGCTGACCACAGCGCCGCCGACCACCGCGCCGCCGTAATCGACGCCGATGTAATCGAGCAGGTGCACCAGGCGCCCGGCCGTTTCATCCTGCGCCAGCGCCCGGTGCAGGGGCAGCGCCAACAACAGGCAAGCGAGCAGCCGGACGAGAGAACGTTGCATCGCGGGTCGGACCGTAGGTAGAGGCGGCGCGGGCGGGGACTCAATCATAAACGCGAATCATTATTGATTGTGAACCTTCCGGTACAAAAAGCAGGCTGACCGCCTGGCCTCATTTCTTCGGCCGCGTGCGGCCTGGAAGCTGCGATTCGGTGTGAACTCGCTGCGCTGCCAGGACGGGCGCGGGCACCGTTTTCACGACTCGCCCGCCACCTTCGCCGGCACCCCGTCACACCCCCACGTTCGGATTGCTCCGTAACAGCCGGGCCGGATCGCCCCAGGCTGCGATACGCGCCCGAAACGCCGGATCATCGGCCAGCAACAGGCGGCCGTGCTCCAACAGCGTCTTGCCGCCGAAGCGCACCGTGGGGTCCAGCAGCGGGATCGAGCCCTCGCCCGGCGGCGCTTCGCCGATGACGTGAAAGTGCGCCAGGCGCGGGTTGCCGTGGGCGTGCAGGATCCAGCCGAACAGGTCGTCCTGCGGCCGCAGCGGCGCAAAGCAGCCCGGGTGCGTGCCCACGTGCCAGGAATTGACGAGGTAGCCGTTCTTGTGCATTTCCGCGCCGGCGGCGTCCAGGTACCGCCGCAGCGCATCCACCGCCGCCGGCTCGCCCTCGAAATCCACCATGCGACCGCACTCGAGCGTGGCCAGCACTGGACTTGGCAGGATCACGCCGCGGGCCTGCATGACGCGGATGGTCGAGGGCGTCACCCAGCGGATGGCCAGCCGGCCACTGGCCTCGAGGCACGAGTAAACCGCCGTTACGCTCAGCGGGAAGGTGCGCAGCGTGAAGCTGTCGACCGCCGTCGGCGCGGCCGGCTTCGGATGCAGCGGCGCGCGCAGGTCGGTGCCCAGCGGGCAGGTGACCTGGTAGTCGCCGGCCGCCGCCAGCTGCGGCGCCAGCGCCTGCAGGATCTCGGCGCTGACCTGGAACGGAATGCGCGCGTACTCGGAGCCGAGCTGATCCCAGGTGGTCAGCGGGTTCATCACCTTCAAGCCCCGGCCCTCGAACGGCACCAGCCGCAGCACCGCCGCCATCAGGTGATTCAGCAGTGCCACCTCGGCCTGGCTCACCGCCGCCAGCAGGGCGCGCGGGACATCGTCCGGGCCGGCGATGGCGTCCGTCCACAGCACGTGCACGCGGGCACCCAGCTGGCGCGCCTCGTCCTCGATGATGGCCGCCACGGCCGGGTCCACCAGACCGTTTTCGTTGACGATCATCAACTCAGTGCCGCGCCGGAGCTCGCAGCAGTTGATCAGCAGGTTGCGCGCGCCCTCGCGCACCTGCGCCTCGCTGCACAGGCGCGGGGCGGTGCGAAAGTCGATTTCCTTGATCATGCCCATGGCGGGTTCCTCACGGCGGGTCAGGCGGCCGTGACGGCCGGGGCTTCGTCGGCCCGGTAGTAGTAGTCCAGCCAGTGTTCGCCCAGCACCAGCATGGTCTTGTGGACCACCGAGCGCAGCTGCGCCTGTAGCGCCTGGTCCCCGGCCGGGACTTTCTGTTCCAGGATGAACAGGCCATCGTTGCCGTGCTGCATCTCCACTTCGCCGCCGTGCCAGACCAGCCAGTCGAGCGCCTCGTCCCTGAGGCCGTAGTGCCGCTCGCAGCCCTTCCAAAGCGGGTGGATGATGCTGGGCACCAGCGCCTCGATACCGACCGCGAACGCGGCGATGCCTTCCAGCCACGGCTGGTTGTAGGCGTACAGCAACTGCCAGTTGCGCAGGTGCCAGGCATAGGGCAGCGCCTCCCAGGCCGTTTCCGGGCCGTTGAATATCCGGTCACCCGGACCGCCCAGGGCGTTGACCGTCTGCGACAGCGCGAAGGCGTGGTTCCACTCGGTGTAGGCGTTCTCCAGCAATTTGGTCTTGATCGGGTGCTCGTAGTGCGGCGTGCGGGCGGCCAGACTCGCCACCACGCCGGGGGTGGTGATCACCGTCCAGCACAGGTCGGCGAAGAACCGGCGCAGCTTGTGGACCGGAAAGGTGCCGGCGGCCACCTCGGCGATGAACGGGTGCGCCACCGCCCTGGAGCGGATCGGTTCGATCACCTCGGCGCGCAGCTTGACCAGCCAGTCGGCTTTCAGGTCACGCAGGTAATCGGGGGCATGTACGGCCTGATCCATCGTTGTCTCCTCCTCGGGATGAAGCGGCCATTGTTCGCGCTCGTGCCGGCCCGAAATTGATGATCGTCAAGGCGGCGGCACGTACTGGCGTCAAAACCTAACGGCCGTTCATAATGGCCGCCGTTTCGAGCACGCGCCTGCTTCCGGCAACGCCGACCGGCCGCTGGTGCGCACTACAAGCCGAGGGGGAGATGAACCGACCTGTAGAACGGCCCGTGCCGACCGCAGGCCCTGTGGATTTCGATCGTTACATCGACGATCGCATCGACGAGGGCCAGTTCGCCGTCCACCGCGACATATTCCGCGACGAGTTCCTGTTCGAGCTGGAGATGAAGTACATCTTCGAGTCGAACTGGGTATTCCTGTGCCACGCCTCGCAGCTGCCCAAGCCGCAGGATTTTTTCAGCACCCACATCGGCCGCCAACCGGTGCTGGTCACGCGCAATGCCGGCGGCGAGCTGAAAGCCTTCCTGAACACCTGCACCCACAAGGGCTCGCTGGTGTGCCTGAACCGCTCCGGCAACCGCAAGTTCCACAGCTGCACGTATCACGGCTGGACCTTCGACACCAACGGCCGCTGCGTGTCGATCAAGGACCACGCCGAGGCCGCCTACACGCCGGCCTTCGAGGCGCACAGTCACGATTTGCAGGCCGTGCCGAAACTGGCCGAGTACCGCGGCTGGATTTTCGGCAGCCTGAATGCGGACGTGGTGCCGCTGGAACAGCACCTGGGCGACGCGCGCGTGTTCATCGACCTGCTGGTCGAGCAGGCGCCGGACGGCATGGAGCTGGTGCGCGGCAACGCCAGCTACACCTTTCCCGGCAACTGGAAGCTGCAGGTCGAGAACTGCCTGGACGGCTATCACCTGAACATCGCCCACAAGGGCTTCATCGAGATCACCCGCCGGCGCATCGCGCGTGCCGGGGCGGCCTACAAGGGGCCGGACATCGAGGCCATGTTCGGCGTGAACCTCAAGACCGGCAGCTTTGGCCTCAAGAACGGCCATGCGCTGTTTTTTACCGAAAACCCGGCGCCGCAGTTCCGGCCGCTGTGGCCGCAGCGCGAGCAGCTGGCCGCGCGCCTGGGTGCTGGCCGGGCCAAGTGGCTGCTGCAGTACGGCCGCAACCTGACCGTCTTTCCGAACGTGCAGTGCACGGACAACGCGGTGATCGGCCAGTTCCGGGTGCTGCGCCCGCTGGCCACGGATCTGACCGAAATGGAAATCTACTGCTGGGTGCCGGTCGGCGAGCCGCCCGCCGCGCGCCGCCAGCGGCTGCGCCAGTACGAGGATTTCTTCAACATCAGTTCCACCGGCACGCCGGACGACGTGGGCGCCTACCGCAACTGCCAGGAAGGCCTGCAGGCGCGCGCGGTCGAGTGGCTGCAGGGCCACGGTCGGGGCCTGGGACGCATGGTGCGCGGCGCCAACGACTACGCGCGCGAGCTGGGCATAGAACCCGAAACCTGCAGCGAGGGGCCGCTGAACATGTCCGACGAGACGCTGTTCCATGCCAACTACCGGCAGTGGCTGCGCCTGATGAAGGACGGCCAGCGCCGCGAACTGGCGGCCCGGGAGGCCCGCTGATGGTCAGCCCGGAACAGCACCTGACCGCCGCGGCGGTGGTCTTTCGCGAGGCCGACTGCCTGGACCGCTGGCAGTGGCAGGACTGGCTGGACCTGTTCACCGACGACTGCGAGTTCTGGTGCCCGGCCTGGGTGGACGAGCAGACGCTGGGCGACGACCCGGACCGCTTTGTGTCGTTCTTCTACCTGGCGGGCCGTGCGGCGCTCGGCGACCGGGTGTTTCGGGTCGAATCGGGCCTGACGCCCTTCGTCACGCCCCTGCCGCGCACCTGCCATGTCATCGGCAACCTGCACGTCACGGCGCCGGACACCACGCACCTGCAGGTCAGCAGCCACTGGCAGACCAGCACCTACCACCGGCGCCAGACGGTGCACCTGTTCGGCTTTTACGACCACACGCTGGTGCTGGAAGGCGAGCGCTGGCGCATCGCGCGCAAGAAGATCACGCTGCTGAACGACCATCTCGATTTGCCGATCGATTTCAATCAGATCTGACTACAAACGGAGGGGAAGCCATGCCCAAGAACAAGGATCCGCGCATGCAAAAGGCGCTCGAAATGCTGCACGCCATCGAGGACAAGGACGCCGCCGACGCCGTCGTCAGCGTGCTGAACGAGCTGGCGCCCGACTATGCCAAAGCCACCGTCGCCTACGCCTTTGGTGACACCTACGCGCGCACCCAGCAGCTGGCCCTGCGCGATCGCGAGATCACCACCATCGCCGCCCTGGCCGCCATGGGCAACGCCCTGCCGCAGCTGAAGGTGCACATCCGCAGCGGCCTGAAGGTGGGTCTGTCGCAGCAGGAAATCGTCGAGATCATCGGCCACGTGGGCGTCTACGCCGGCTTTCCGGCCGCCGCCAACGCCTATTTCGCGATGAAGGAAGCGCTCTCCGAGAGCGCCGCGGCGCGCCAGGCGGCGGCTGCCAAGGGCGCCGCCGAACCGGCAGCCGGCAAGGTCAAGTCCGTGAAGGCAAAGCCCGGCAAGGCCGCTCCTGACGGCAAGGCCAAGCCGGCCAAGGCCGGCAAGAAGGGCTGAAGCGGTGGCTCCGGTGCTCGGTTTCATCGGCCTGGGCACCATGGGCCTGCCCATGTCCGGGCATCTGGCGCGTGCCGGCCATCGGGTGCTCGGTTACGATCCGTCCGCTTCGGCGCTTTCCGCGGCGGTCCAGCAGGGCCTGGCTGCCTGCAGCGATGCCGTGGCCGTCGGGCAGGGCGCGCAGATCGTGTTCACCTGCCTGCCGAGCCAGAACGTGGTCCGCGCCACGGTGAATACGCTCATCGCCAGCATGGCGCCCGGCGGCGTGATCGTCGATTGCAGCACCATCAGCCCGCAGCTGGCGGGCGAGCTGGCGGCCGATGCTGCCAAACATGACATTGGTTTTCTGGACGCGCCGCTCAGTGGCGCCGGCGCCGGGGCGCAGGCGGCCACGCTCAGCATCATGGTCGGTGGCGAGGCGGCCGTCTTCGAGCGCGTGCGACCGCTGCTGGAACACATGGGCAAGCACATCTTTCACCTGGGCGCGGCCGGCAGCGGGCAGACCGCCAAGCTGTGCCAGAACCTGATCCTGGTGTCCACGCTGTCGGGGGTCATGGAATCGGTGGCGCTGGGTCGGGCGGTCGGCATCGAGCCGCAGCGCCTGCTGGAGGTGATGGACACCTGCCTGGCACCGACGCGGGTCATGGAGGTGCTGGTCAAGCCCAAGTTCGACGGCCGCGTACCGTTCGACCACAGCACCGACGGCCTGACCATGATCTGCAAGGACATCACCCTGGTGCGCGAGCTGGCCGAGCGGGTGGGCGTGCACCTGCCGGTCGGCAGCCGCATCCAGAGCCTCTACCAACAGGCGGTGGAAAAGGGCCATGGCCGCAAGGACCTGCTGGCCTGGTACGAACTGATCGAACAGGGCGTATTCGAGGCCGACTGACCGCCCTGGCCGTGCGCCTGGGTGCCGGTGCACACTGATGACGGCGACAGGAACACCCGGACGGGTAAGCACATGGACCTGCTGGCAGGCGACATCGGCGGCACCAAGACGCTATTGCTGCGCGGGCGCTGGCAGGCGGGCCGGCTGGAAACGCTGGCCGAGGCGCGCTTCGACAGCAACGCCTATCCCGATCTGGCCGACATCGTGCACGAATTCCTGGCCGGCGCGCCGCCCCCCGAGTCGGCCTGCTTCGCCGTGGCCGGTCCGGTGCAACCGGCGCCCGGTGGTGGAGCCCAGGCACGCATCACCAACCTGCCGTGGTTGCTCGACAGCGACCGGCTGGGGCGTGTCCTCGGCATCGGGCGGGTGACGCTGATCAACGACCTGGCAGCCGTCGGTCACGGCATCGGCATGCTCTCGGCGACCGACATCCTCACCGTGCAGGCAGGCCAGCCGCAGGCTGACGGACTGCGCGCCGTCATGGGTATCGGCACCGGCCTTGGCATGGCGCTGGTCCTGCCTGGCCGGGAAACTGCGCAGGTCTTCCCGAGCGAGGGCGGACACGTCGATTTCGCACCGCTGGATGAACAGCAGGTGCGGCTGCGCGAGTTCGCCCGCCAGCGGCTGGGAATCGACCGCGTGTCCTTCGAGCGGTTGGCGGCAGGTCCGGGCTTGGCGCTCATTCACGCGTTTCTGGGCGGCGCGGACCTGGACACGCCCAGCATCGCCGCCGCTGCCGCCGCGGGCGATGCGATTGCACGCGAAGCCCTGCAGCTGTTTGCCAGGCTGTGCGGCGCGGTGGCCGGCAACCTTGCCCTCACCTGCCTGCCTTTCGGTGGCTTCTACCTGACCGGCGGCGTGGTGCAGAAGAATCAGCCGCTGTTCTCGAGCCCGGCATTTGTGGACGCCTTCCACGCCAAGGGACGCATGGCCGGGCTGCTGCGCCGGATGCCGCTGCACGTGATCGGCGAACCGCGGGTGGGTCTGTTGGGCGCGGCCGCTCATGCAGCACGCCACGGCGATCGCGAGTAAGTTCATGGAAGCACGCTTACGGGGCCGGTTGAGTACGGTCAACGCAGCCCTCCGGGACCGCCGCTAGGGTGTGAAGCGTGCGCCTTCAGGCGCCACCACCACCGCGGAGCAAGTCATGACCGGACCCCACAAAACCCCCGACGTCCCCCACCATGGCCACCACGACCGGCCGGGCCTGCAACAGGGGCATGACCCCTACCTGGCGCGCCAGAAGCTGTCCGAACCCAGCGTCTGCGGCGACTGCGGCGTGGTCTGGCACGGCGGGCACTGGCAGTGGCTGGCGCGGCCGGCCGATGCCGCCGAGGTGCTGTGTCCGGCCTGCCAGCGTGTACGCGACCGGGTGCCGGCCGGCTACCTGACCCTGAGCGGTGCGTTTCTGTCCGGGCACCGCGAGGAGATCGAGCACCTGATCGACAACCACACTCAGCGACAGACGGCGGAGCATCCGCTGCAGCGCATCATGGCCCGCGAGGACACCGAGGGCGGCCTGCTGATCACCACCACCGACGCCCACCTGGCGCGCGGCCTGGGCGAGGCCGTGCATCACGCCTATCGTGGCGACCTCGATTATCACTACGCCGACGACGACACCACGCTGCGCGTGCGCTGGCACCGCGAGGCCTGAGCCGGCCCCAACCGGCAGCCAGTGTCGGCGCGATTGGGCGGACTGGATTGGGCCGCAGTAACCGCTGACCTTGACGTGTTCAGCGGCCTGGCTGGTCCGGTCGTGGCGATGGCAGCGGCCTGGGCGCCGCCCGTTCAAGCTCGCGAAACAGGCGCTGATGCTGCGCCCGCTGCGCGTCCTGCGCCGTCGGGGCAGGCGTCGTGGCGCCGCGCTGGCGCTCGCCGGCTGTGTCGCGCAGCGTCTCGTAAAGTTTCGCGTCGGCATCGCGGACACAGGTGGCCTGCTGCTGCGTGCGCGCGCAGTCCTGCAAGGCTCGCGTGTGTCGGGCGCGGGCTTCCATCTCGGCCTGTTGGATGTCGGCGGCTGGCTTGGCAGGGCTCTGAACCGTCGGCGGTGCCGCCCCGGCGCCCTGCAGGGTGCAGGCCAACCACAGCGGCAGCGCGACCAATGCCGGTTTCATGCTGCGCATGGCGCGGTCATGCCGGGCGCGAGCGCAGCGGCCTGCAGCACGTTCCAGAGCTGCCGTATCAGGCCCGATGTTAGAGCAGGACACATCGATAAACCTTTCAGCGTTTGAAATGAAAATGGCGTGAGGCTTTCGCGAGCCTGTCGCAAGATACGTGCTCGAAAAACCACGCCGCAGCGGTTGTCCGCGCCACCCACGGCGCAGGCGCCCATGGCCGTCAATCAACTGCCCGCTTCGCCGGGGCCGTGCGCCGGCTTCCCGGCCAGTGTGGCCGATGGCCCTGCGCCGATCAATCGAAGCCCGGCTTCGCCGTCTGCGGCGACCGCACCGTCATCGCCGCGCTCATGACCCAGGCAGTCCTGCAGCGTGCGATCGAGTACCTCGTCGTTGAACAGGCTGCCCGGCAGCAGGCCGGTGCGTGCAGCCGCCTCCCGGTCCAGGAGCAGACGATCGACCAAGGGTCGCAGCGTCGCCGCCTGCGGATCGATCAACAGTACCCAGCGGGCCCGTCGGTGTTGTGCGGACCTGACCTGGCCCACCCAGCCGAGGGCCTCCAGCGCCTGCAACACGCCCTCCAGGCGCTGCGGATCGGCGGCCAGGCCGCGCGCCAGCGTGGCCATATCGAGGCCACACAACGGCGGCTGGCGGGCGACCGCCAGCCGGTGCACCACCAGCAAGGCGAGCAGAAAATCGCCCCCCACCGGCGCCGACCGGGCCATCACCCCGCTGCGCAGTGCCGGCAACCAGGCCGACACGATGGCGCCACCGAGCACCACCAGCCAGCTCCAGTAAATCCAGATCAGCGCCAGCGGCAGCGTGGCGAACGTGCCGTACACGGCGGCATAGGTCGGCAGACGGCCGATGTACCAGGCAAACACGCGGCTGGCGAGGTTGAAGGCCACCGCCGCCAGTACGCCGCCTGCCAGCGCGTCGCGCCACAGCACCTCGGTATTGGGAACCACCCGATACACGACCGCCAGCAGCCCGCCCATGACCAACCACGACACCAGCGTGCCAAGCAGGGCGGTGGCACCGGGAATCGCGCCCAGCCAGCCGGACGACAGCGCAGCGGCCAGCGACAGCTGGCCGAGTGCGAAGGCCATCAGCAGCGGTCCGGCCGTCAGCCAGGCCCAGAACAGCATCACCCGCTGCAGGAACGGCCGGGGGCGCGACGTGCGCCAGATCAGATTCAGCGAGCGGTCCACCGTCAGCAGCAGCAGGGTGGCGGTCACCAGCAGGCCGATCACGCCGGCGGCACCGAGCCCGGCGGCTTTTTCCGCAAACTGATTCAGATAGCCGAACACCGCCTCGGCAATGTTGGGCGGCAGCAGAGCCTGCGCAAACCAGTACTGCAGGCGCTCGCGCAGCTCGTCGAAGGCCGGAAAGGCCGTGAACACCGCCAGCATCACCGCCAGCAGCGGCACCAGCGAGATCACCGTGGTGAACGTGAGACTGGCGGCGGTCTGGGTGATGCGCTCCTGCGCCAGGCGCCGGCCAATGAACCGCAGCCCGGCCAGCAGCGCCCGAACCCGCGATGGGTTGGTAGTGGTCATGCGGCTACCGTAGCCGATTTGCGCGGTGCCGGGCCAATCGACGCCCTGAAAAGCGCCCGCTTGCGTGCCGCCGGCGCCCCGTCGCCGCACCGGCGAGGTTGACGCCGGTCAATTCGGGCATCAGCCGCTGCGGCATAGTCGCGGCCCGACACCCCCACAGACGCGCGAGGTTCACGGCGTGAGCGACACCATGTACGACTGGATCGGCGGCGAGGCCACGGTCCGCAGGCTGGTCGACCGGTTCTACGAGCTGATGGATACCGATCCGGAGGTGGCGACCATCCGCAAGATGCACAAGGATGATCTCGGCCCCGTGCGGCAGTCGCTGTTCGAGTACCTGTCAGGCTGGCTGGGCGGGCCACCGCTGTTCGTCCAGAAACGCGGCAGCCCGTGCATCACCAAGGCGCACAAGCCGTTTCACATCGACGAGGCGGCCGCCGAGCAATGGATGAAGTGCATGCGCCAGGCCATGATCGACGTCGGCATCGACGAGAAATACCGCCAGATGCTCGAGCCGGCCTTCGGACGCGTGGCGCAGGCGCTGCGTAACGACTGATCCCGGCGCCGCGGCTCAGCCCTCGGGCGAGGGCCGGGCGCCCTGCGCCCACCAGCGCCGGTGCAGGTCGAGCAGCAGCCGCGGCTGGCGCAGCAGCAGCTTCTGCTCGCGCGGCGCGAGCGCCGCGGGACCGGCGCGCAGCACCTTCGCAACCAACTCGTGGCGACGGGCGAGAATCGCCGCTGACAGGCGCTCGCCGCGCGCCAGCCCCTGCATGACCACATGCAGGGCGTTGACCGCCGGGTCTTCCACCACCGCGGCAAACCCACCCTGCCGGGCCGGCGCCCGTTCGGCCTCCACCAGATACCGTGCGAAGTCCTGCAGCACCGGCGCGGGGGCCGTCTCCGGCGGGGTCAGAAACAGGCCCCGCTCACGCGCGCTGCGCCCGACGCTGCTGCGACTGCTCAGCACCGATACCGGAATCGCCAGCAACAGCGCCGCCACCACCGGCGTCAGCCACCAGAAAAACGCCGGGTTCAGCCAGAACACGCCAAGGCCCCACACGGCCGCAAACAGCGTTGCAAGGCCGTGGTAGCGCAGCGCCTCGGCCCAGCCGGTGCTGGCATCGCCGCGCGACTGGGCGCCCCAGCCCACCTGCTGACCAAGCAGCGTGAACAGCACGAACTTGGAGTGGAACACCGCCTGCACCGGCGCCAGCAGGGCCGACATCAGGGTTTCCGTGATGGCACTGGCCAGCAGCCGCAGCACGCCGCCGAACTGCCCGGCCCGCCGCTGCACGATGATCAGCAACACCGCCAGGATCTTGGGCGCGAACAGGATCACCGTCGTGGCCACGATCAGCAGCAGCGCCCACTGCGGCTGCCACACCGGCCACTGCGGAAACAGCGCCGGGCCGGTCGGGAAGTAATCCGGGGGCTTGAGCGCCTGCCACACCGCCTGGCCGCTGGACAGCAACAGGAACACCAGCCACAGCAGCGCCGACACGTAGGACATGATGCCGTTGATGAACAGCGCCCGATGGGCCGGAAACAGGCCTTCGGCAAACAGCAGGCGCAGGTGCTGCAGGTTGCCCTGGCACCAGCGGCGGTCGCGCTTCATGGCGTCCAGCAGGGTCGGCGGCAGTTCCTCGTAGCTGCCCGGCAGGTCGTGCGCCAGCCAGATGGTCCAGCCGCCGCCGCGCAGCAGGGCCGATTCGACGAAGTCGTGACTGAGGATGTCGCCGCCCAGCGGCGGGCGGCCCGGCAGGCGCGGCAGGCCGCAGTGCTGGCGGAAGGCCTCGATGCGGATGATGGCGTTGTGGCCCCAGAACGGCCCGTCGCCCAGCTGCCAGAAATGCAGGCCGGCGGCGAAGATCGGCCCGTAGGCGTGGCCGGTGAACTGCAGCATGCGCGCGAACAGCGTGTGCTGGCCCATCGGCTGTGGCAGGGTCTGGATCAGGCCCACGCGCGGGCTGGCTTGCATCATGTTGACCAGCTTCACCAGCGCCTCGCCGCTCATCACGCTGTCGGCGTCGAACACCACCATGTAGCGGTAGTGCGCGCCCCAGCGGCGCACGAAATCGGCCACGTTGCCGCTCTTGCGCTTCAGGTTGACCTGCCGGTTGCGGTAAAAGAGCCGCCCGCTGGCGCCCATCTCCCGGCACAGCGTAGCCCAGGCGACCTCCTCATCGACCCAGCGGCCGGGGTCCTGGGTGTCGCTGAGGATGAAAAAATCGAAGCGGGCGATCTGACCGGTGGCAGCCAGGGACTCGTAGGTCGCGCGCAGGCCGGCGCCGACACGCCGCATGTCCTCGGCGAAAACCGGCAGCAGCACCGCCGTGCGGGCATCCGGGTCGATCGGCCGCATGGAACCAGTGGCGCGCACCAGGTTGTAGCGGTCGCGGCGCAGCAGCAGGCTGAAGAAACCGATCGCGGAGGTCCACAGGCCGATCGAAATCCAGCCAAACAGCACGCCGAACACGATGATGATGGCCAGTTCAAGTCCAGTGCGCCCGCCGTAGGGCAACACCTCGCGCATGAACTGGCTGGCGATGGTGGCCGGGATCAGCACCAGGCCCAGCAGCAGCATCCGTCGCCAAGTGGCGGCGAAGGCGTGCGGCTTGTCGAAATCGGCGTGGCTCATGGGCGTTCCACGTGGCCGATGAGCAGTTGCAGGCGGCGCAGCACCCGCGCCGCCGGCCGGTACAGGAACATCCCCAGCAGTTGCCGCACGAAGCCGCGGTGCAGGGTGTGCGCCGTCATGTGCTGGCGGCGCAGCGGCAGCAGGGCCGGCATCAGCGCCCGCTGCGGTGCCGGCACCGGCAGGCCATAGGCACGCTGCACCGCCGCGCGCAGCCAGGCGCAGTCCGCATCGGCCGGGCCGGCTGCCTGATCGGCGCCGCACATGGCCTGTGCCAGCCGCGCCTGCAGCTGGGCAACGGTCAGCACGTCGAGGTCGGAAAGACCCACAAGCAGGCGCTGCGCCTGCTCACCGGTGATGCCCAAACGCGCCAGATAAGCCGGCCCCCCCGCGGCGGAATCGGTCACCGAATCATTCCTCACCGAGGTGATGCAGCCAGGTTTCGCTGCGCGTGCCGGTGTCCGTGAGCAGGCCGGCACGGATGTTCAGCGGCGCCCCATCGTCGTGCTCCACCGGCAGCGTCAACCGCCAGCCATCGCCCAGCGCCTGCAGGCCGGGCTCGCCACCCTTGCCGCCTTGAACGCTGATGTGCGGCTTCGGCGGCACGCTGCCGGCGCCAAGCGATGCAAAATCAATCTGGTAGGTGCTGACGCCGTTCTGGCGAGCGACGCGCGTGGCGAGCACCCGGCCGGCTTGTTCACCCGGCTCCCGATCACCCCACCGCAGGCGGTAGCGCAGCGACAGGTGATCGCCGCCCCGCACCTTGGCCTGCGGCACGAAATAGGCCAGCACGTTCTGGTTCAAGCCGTCGCGCACCGGCAGTTCCAGCAGCTCCAGCCGGCCGGCGCCGAAACCCTTTTGGGGTTCGAGCACCACGCTCGGCTGGGCTTCGAAGGCCGCGTCCAGATCCTGGTAATGCCCGAAATCCCGGTCCCGTTGCAGCAGGCCATAGACCGTAGCCGGCGGCACCGGCAGTGACTGCTGCGCCAGCCGCGGCGGATTGGCCAGCGGACGCCACAGACGCTCCTTGCCGGCATGCACCAGCAATCCGTCTGAGCTGTGCACCTCCGGCCGGTAATCGTCCACCGGCGGGCCGTTTTCGCCGTACCAGAACATGCTCGACAGCGGCCCCAGGCCCAGCCGGCCGACCGCATCGCGGAAAAACAGCTCGCTGTCGACCCGCGTGACAAGCTGTGTGCCGGCCGTCAGCTCGATCCGGTAGGCACCGCTGACACGCGGCGAGTCGAGCAAGGCATAGACGGTCAACCGTTTGGCGCCCGCCGCGGGCCGCGCCAGCCAGAAATCGGTAAAGACCGGGAACTCCTCGCCACTGGGCAGGCCGGTGTCGATGGCCAGCGCCCGCGACCGCACGCCGCCGGGCAGCAGCGGCGCCCCGCCGCGCATGAAGCTACCGCCCAGGAATTCCAGCACCGGCTGCCAGCTGTCCTTGTTGCGCGCGTAGACGGTGAAACCGGCGTAACCCAGATCGCCCGGCACCCGCTGGCGATCCACCCCCGGCCCGTAGAAGAACTGCCCCGGCGCAAAAGCCAGGAGCTTGGCTTGCCCGGATTCGATCTGGCTGATCGCGACCGGCTGGCGATAGATGCTGCCCGGATGATGGAAGCGGACCGAGAACGGCAAGTCCTGGCCCGCCCACAGGGCCACGTTCGGGTCGAAGCGAATGTCCTGCCAGGCGCGATAATCAAGCTGCAGCAGCCAGTCGGGCAGCGGCGCCGGCATGGGCTGGTAGGGCGCCGCGGCACGGTCGCGCGCTTTCTGCACCACCTGCGACCAGTCGAACTCGGCGCCCTGCGCCGCCGCCAGCAGCAGCCAGCAGCCCAGCCCCACCAGCCATCGCCGACCGGTCCCCGGCGCAGCAGAAGCCCCAGGCGGCTGGGGCCGTCGCGATGGCCGCAGGTAATCAGCGAGGCGGATCGACATAGTCCCAGGTTTCGGTCAGAGGCTGGTCGGCGTGCTGCAAATAGGCGCGCAGTTGCAGCGGGGCGTCGGTGTCACGGTTGAACTCGAACAGCAGACGCCAGCCACCCGTATGCGGGTTCGCCACCACTTGCTGGCGCTGCAGGCTGCCGCCGCGGCCGATGTCGATGACCGCCACCGGCGCCGCGCCGGGCGGCAGCCCCTGCAGGGCCGGGCCGACGAAATCCACCGCATAGCGGCGGCTGCCATTGCTCCCTGCGGCACCGCTGCGGGTGGCGATCACCCAGCCGCCGGCACGCGGCAGCGACGCGTCCGTCGACCAGTGGACGGCGTAGCCGAGCTCCATCCCCGCGCCGGGTGCCGGCTGCTGGTCTGGCACGAATCCGACCTGCACGTTGCGCACAGCGGCGCTGCCCGCCGGAGCTTCGAGCAGGCGCAGCTGGCCAGCGCCCCAGTCACCGCCCGGCACCAGCCACAGGTCCGGCTGGCGGGGATGCGGCGCGTCCGGCTCGTAGTGGCTGGCGTCGCGATCACGCTGCAACAGCCCGAACCCACGTGGCGTGTTGACCAGAAAACTATAGGCGCTCGGCTGGGGTGGATTGTCGAGCGGCCGCCACAACCAGCCGCCAGCGGCGGTGTGGATGGCCAGGCCGTCCACGCTGTGCACCTCGGCCTGCAGCGGCAACACACGCCCCGGTCGATGCTCCCCCTGCACGAAACTGCCCGCCAGCGGCGCCAGCAGCAGTTTGCCGGCGCCCTCGCGCGGATACAGCGCCACCTGCACGTCGGCGCGACTGGCAACGCCCGGCACCAGGTCGATCTGGAACGCAGCCGCCAACGCCGGCGAATCGGCCAGCGCATACAGCCGCAGCTGACGGGCGCCGGCCGCCGGGCGCACCAGCCAGAACTCGCGAAACGGCACCGGCTGCGCCCGACCGTCGTTATCGATCACCCCGACCGCGAGTGCGGCCGCACCGAACAGCGAACCGGCGCCGACCAGCTGCCAGGCATCGCCCTCGAAGCGCGCCAGATCCTCGCGTTTGCCATCCCCGGGGAGCGGATACAGCAGGCGAAAGCCGCAAAAACCCGTCGCGGCAGGCCCCGCCTCCGGCAGGCCGGCGGCCGACCAGTCGAACAGTTCCGGCCGGTAATCGAAGCGCTCGATACCGCTGGCCTGGATGGAACTGAACAGCGTCGGCGCGCAGCCGGCGCGCGGCGCCAGCGGCAGCGGCACGAAGCGCGACGCCATCGACCACGGCGCGTAGCGGACCTTGAGCGGCGCCGCATCCCGGCGCGCGGGATCGATCTGCGCCAGGACAGCGTCGGCCTCCGGCGGTGGGCTGTACGCAGCCGCCGCCTGCTGCCGGGCGCGCGCTTTCAGGGCGTCGAAATCAAAGTCCTTGCCAGTCGCGCTGGCGGCGCCGGCGCACACGACCAGCAGCAAGCCCAGGCTGCGCCAGTTCAGCATGCGGCTGCCGCGATGTACTGGTAGAGCCAGGTTTCGGTCAGAGTCTTGTCGCCCAGGCGCACGTAGCAGCGCAGCTCCACCGGCTCGGCGCCTTCCACGTACAGGTCAAACGAGGCCCGCCAGCGATCGGTACCGACCACCTTGAGCACGTGCGCGTTGTCCACTCGTCCGCGCGAGGCGGTCACCATCGGCGTCAGGTCGAAGCGCTGCTCGAGTGCCGCCAGCGGCCCGCCGGAGAAATCGATGACGAACTTCATCCCCGGAGCCTGCTGTGCGGCCTGCTGGGCGGTGATGCCGGGAATGCCGTGGCGACCGCGCCAGGTGTGGCGCACACGCCCGACCTCGGGGATGAACGGCTCGTCATCACCCCAGTACAGGCGGTAGTCGAAGGTCCAGGCGCCGCCACTGCGCACCGGCTCCTTGGGCGTCCAGTAGGCGACCAGGTTGTCGTGGATCTCGTCGTCGGTCGGGATTTCGACCAGCTGCACCGCGCCCTCGCCCCAGTCACCCAGTGGCTGCACCCACACCGAGGGACGACGGTCGTAGAAGGCGCCGTCGTCCTGGTAGTTCTCGAAATTGCGATCCCGCTGCGACAGGCCGAAACCGCGCGGGTTGAAGTCCACGAACGACGAGGTCATCACCACTGGCGGGTTCTCGATCACCCGCCACAGCCGCTCGCCGGCCCCGGTCCACAGCGCCAGGCCGTCGGAGTCGTGGATTTCCGGCCGCCAGTCGGCGCTGCGTCGACGGTTGTTCTCGCCGTACCAGAACATGCTGGTCAGCGGCGCCACGCCCAGACGGCCGATGTCCTGGCGCGCGAACAGCTCCGCATGCACCTCGGTCAGCACCGGCTTGGCGCGCGTGCACACGAAGCGATACACGCCGGTCAGGCTGGGCCCATCGAGCAGGGCGTACAGCGTGATGCGGTCCCCGACCGGGCGTTCCAGATAGAAGGCGGTGAAATCCGGAAACTCCTCCGGCTGCGGCATGGCGGTGTCGATGGCGATGCCGCGCGCCGACAGGCCGTACTGGCCCTGCACGCCGCAGGTGCGGAAATAGGACGCGCCCTGAAACGCCAGCCAGTCGGTCTTGGCCGGCGCCGGGTCCATCACCCGGAAACCGGCAAAGCCGCCGTGGCCGGCCATTTTCTTCGCCAGTCCCGGCGTGCCGTAGTCGAACAGGTCGGTCGAGAACGGCACCTCGCGCGCCTCGTCACCCTCCACCAGATGGATGCGCACCGGCTTCTGGGCAAAGCGGTGCGGGTGGAACAGCTGCACGCCGAAGGGCGACGGCGGCTCGTTCCACAGCGTCTGCTCGGGCTTGAAACGGATTTTCTGGATGGTGTCGAAGTCGATCGTGTACAGCAGCTGGGTATCCGGAATCGTCGGCGCGACATACGGCCGGGCGGCCAGTTGGCGGGCCTGTTCGCGCAGTGTGTCCATGCTGAACTTGCGCTTTGGCCCCAGGCTTGCGCGGGCCAGCGCATGGGCCGGGTACAGGCCGGCCAGCGCCAGCAGGCCGCCGGCACTCATGAATTTCAGCAGGTCGCGACGCGTGCTGCGCAGCGGCATACGGTTGCTACTCCAAAGGGTGGCGGGCTGGTGCTGACCGCGGTGCGGATACTTAACCGACCGTTCGGCGCGCGAGGGATGCCGTCAAGGCGGGCGGAATTCTACTTGGGAGACGGCGCGGCCACATGGCGGCAGTAAAATAATGGCTGTGCCACGGGCCTGCCAACAGCCGCATGTCGGCAGCGGCCGATCCGCGGCGCGGGCTTGCTAGACTGTCGCGCCCTCAAACGCCTGCCAGACCGTCATGAAGCGCCACATTCCGCTCGAAACCCTCCAGTTCGCCACCCGCTGCGTACACGGCGGCGTCTACAAGGACCCGCTGTACAACTCGGTAGTGACGCCCATCTACCCGTCCTCCACGTTCTATTTCGAGGGACCGCGGCAGACCTCCGGCTACGACTACACGCGCACCAAAAATCCCACCCGCGACGCGCTGGAAGAAAACCTGGCGAGCCTGGAAGGCGGCGCCGGTGCCACCGCCGTGGCCACCGGCATGGCGGCCATCACGACCACCTTGCACCTGCTGCCGGCCGGCGCGCACGTGATCGCCGGCAACGACATCTACGGCGGCACCTACCGCCTGTTCGCGAATGTGCTGCCGGCGCGCGGCCTGCGCTTCACGCTGGTCGACATGGGCGATCTGGACGCGGTCGCCTCGGCCATCGAGCCGGACACGGCCCTGATCTGGATCGAGACCCCCAGCAACCCGCTGCTGCGCCTGACCGACATCGCCGCCGTGTGCGCCCTGACCCGCGAGCGCGGCATCCTCAGCTGCGCCGACAACACCTTCCTGAGCCCCTACCTGCAGCGGCCGCTGGAACTGGGCGCCGATCTGGTGGTGCATTCGACCACCAAGTACCTGAACGGCCACAGCGATGTGGTCGGTGGCGCCATCGTGTCCGCCACGCCGGAGCTGGCGGCAAGAGTCGCCGCCACCGCCAATGCCCTTGGCACCACCTGCTCGCCGTTCGACGCCTGGCTGGTGCTGCGCGGCGTCAAGACCCTGCCGCTGCGCATGCAGGCGCACGAGAAGAACGCCACGGCGCTGGCGCAGTTCCTGGATGCACACCCGCTGGTCGAGCACGTCTACTACCCGGGCCTGCCCGCTCACCCGCAGCACGCCCTGGCCAAGAGCCAGCAGCGCGGCTTCGGCGCCATGCTCAGCTTCGACCTCAAGGGCGGCGAGGACGCCGTGTTCGGCCTGGTCGAGCGCCTGAAGCTGTACGCCTTCGCCGAGTCGCTGGGCGGCGTCGAGAGCCTCATCGAACACCCGGCCAGCATGAGCCACGCGGCCATGAGCCCCGAGGCGCAGGCGGCCGCCGGCATCGGCCCCGGCCTGGTGCGCGTGTCGGTGGGCATCGAGGACAGCCGGGATCTGGTGGCCGACATGGCGCAGGCGCTGTCCGGCTGACGCGGACCGCGGGCGCTGCATGAGGCAAACGCGCCCACAAAAAAGCGCCGCCATCCTCGCGAAGACGGCGCCCTGTTTCAAACCATTACCGCCTACAGGCGCTTGACGTGCGCCACCAGCAGCGCCGAGCGGCCTTCTTCGCGCACCGCCTTGACGCAGCGGGCAATGGCAGCCGGCAGGTCGTCCGGATTGATCACGTCCTCGCCGTGGCCGCCGGCAGCTTCGCAGACCTTCTGGAACTGGTAGGCCGGGTTCAGGCGCGCCTGGAACTCGTCCGTGTCGCGCGACACGCCGTCCGGGTGGACCTTGATGGTGCACTCCTTGACCGCCGACCAGCCGCCGTTCTCGAACACCACGGTGAAGATCGGCAGATTGTGCTCGCGCGCCACCTCGTAGGTGGAGCTCGGGTTGCCGAAGTAGAAGCTGCCGTCACCGGACAGGTGCAGCACCATCGCATCTGGCTTGGCCAGCTTGACGCCCAGCGCCGCGCCGGGGCTGTAGCCCAGGCCACCACCGCCCAGACCCAGCACGGTGCCAGGCTTGGTGCGCAGCACCTGCATGCCGACCGAGGGCTCGTTCATCACCGCCTCGCTGACCAGGATGTCGTCCTCGCGCAGCACCTTGTTCAGCTCCGCGCACAGGTAGGCGGGATTGATCAGGCCCGGCGTGCCCTTGTCCTTGGCCAGGTTCTGGATGTAGGCCACCGCTTCCTGGCGCTGCTTGGCGAAACCTTCCAGGCGCGCCTTGGCACGCGCGCGGTGGGCATCGGTGAGCTTGCCTCTGACGATCTCGATCAGGCGCGTCAGGGCCAGGTAGCTGTCCGCCTGAACCTTCAGGTGGCCGGGGAAGCCCCACATCGGAATGTCGTTCTTGATCGGGTCGATGTCGATGTGCGCCCAGAAGGTATTCGGATTCGGGCTGGCCTCCTTGGGCATCCACGGCAGGTCGGTGTCGACCATCAGACCGAAATCGACCTTCGGCAGGTGCGGCTCGGACAGGTTGCCCAGGAACACCGGCGAGGCTTTGGAGATGTTCAGCACCTGCGGGTAGGACTCGATCACGCCCATGCCGACCAGCTGCCCCAGTTCGTCCAGCAGCGCGGGAGTCTTGATGTTGCGCCCGGCGAAGCTGGTGATCAGCAGCGGATACTCGGCCGCCAGCAGGCGGTCGGCGATCTGCGTGAGCGGTGCGTCGTCGACGCCGGTGAAGCGCAGCGGGCCGTAGGCATCAACCGGGAAGGAGGCCACCTGCTGCGGCTCCCAGGTCTGGGCCAGGATTTCGCGCGGCAGGGTCATGTAGACCGGGCCCGGCGGGTCGCTCTCGGCCATGCTGAAGGCACGGCGCATGGCTTCCTTGACGATGATGCCGGTCGGCAGCTGGTATTCCCACTTCACGTAATTGCGCACGATCCCCTTCATGTCGTAGGGATCCTGGATGAAGTGCACGTAGGTGTCGCGGGTGCCCAGCAGCTCGCCGCGGATGGTCACCGGCGCGGTACCGGCCATCAGCACCAGCGGCACGCGGGAACGGAACGCGTTGTGCAGGCCCATGGCGGCGTTGGCGGTGCCGGCATCCACATGCACCAGCACGGCCTGCGCCCGGCCGGTGGCACGGTAATAGCCGATCGCCATGTGCACGGCGGTGTTCTCGTGCGGGCACAGGATGACTTTGGGGTATTTGCGGCCTTCCTGGCGCCACTGCGCCATGGTTTCGATGATCGGCGCGTGGTCGGTACCCATGTTGCAGAACAGGTAATCGACGCCGATCTCGTTCATCGCCTCCAGCCAGTAGGAGGCGGTCATGTTCTGCGGCGACTGGTCGCGCTGCGGGGCGACGGATTTGGCGGTCACGGACATTGCAATGGCTCCTGATGAATCGGGTCGGCGGTCAGATGTTGTAGATATCGAGCATGGTCGGCACGTAATCGTTCTTCAGGACGATGTACTTGCGGGCAATCTTCCAGCCGTCCGCGCTCATGCGCAGGCTGTGCCGGTAATCGCCAAAAAACACTTCGCTGGCGTTCAGCTTGTGGAAAAAGCAGTGCGCGGTCCAGGTGGACAGCACGGTCATGCTGTCGGCGGTCACGTCCTCGACCAGGATGTTGTGCACCGCGTGGGTGGTGCGCGGCAGCGGCGTGCTGGCGATGGACTGGCCGGAGCGGATGCGCCAGATGCGGTCCTCCAGGCCAGCGCGGGTGCCGTAGTAGATCAGCGAGATCTCGCGCTTCGGGTTGGCGGTCAGCGCGTGCTCGCCCTTCCAGGCCGGCAACCAGTACTCGCAGTCCTCGGTGAACAGGCCCAGCCACTCGTCCCAGCGCTGGGCGTCGACATACATGGCTTCTCGATACAGCACCTGGCTGGCTTCGGCCAGTGCCCTGACTAAATCGGTCACGCTGATCCCCTCGCAAATGAAGTTATTGATGGCACCGTGGCCTCACAGCAGGCCGTCGGCTTCCAGCCCATCCTTGATGAACTGCTTCCAGGCCCGGTAGCCGCCGAAATAGACGGTCTCGTCCCAGGCGCCCATGGCACCCATGAAACCGCTGTCCGGCTGGATGCCGATTTCCTGCGACAGTTCATCAGGGCCGGTGTGGTAGCCGGTCATGCCGCGCGCGGTGCCCTGCAGCCAGTCGAGCGCTTTGGCCCTGAAACCGAACTGGCAGTCCTCGTAGGCGATCGTATCGTCCGGCGTCGCCAGGCCCGAGGTGTTGAAGAAGTCCTCGTACTGGCGGATGCGGATCTCGCGCGCCGCGTCGCTCTCGCCCTTGGCGCCGATGCAGTAGATGGTCATCTCGGTCTTGTCCACCGACAGCGGCCGGATCACGCGCATCTGCAGCGAGGCGTTCTCGGCGAACTGCACGTTCGGGTAGATGGTCAGGTTGCGCGTGGCCAGCATCCACTTGGTCTTGGTCTCGCCGCAGCGGGCGACCGCCTCGTCCCTGTGCACGAACATGCCGCGCTCGTTCTCGAGCGGATTGGTGGCGTAGATGACGGCATGGCCGCGGGGGAAACAGGCGGTGCCGCCCTTGACCACGTCCATGACGTTGAAGTCGATGGACTTGACCTGCTTGTTGCGACTCTCGCCGGCCTTGCGGCGGCTGACGATGTTCATGAAGCTCGGGTGGCAGGAGGTCAGGTGGTAGGCGTCGATGCAGTTCTCGACCTGCATCTTCCAGTTGGCGTTGTAGGTGTAGCTGGACACGCCCGGGATGGCCTCGATGCCTTCCGGCCCCTGGTCCCACACCAGATCCAGCATTTTCTTCGCATCACCCAGGTGCTCGTCCAGGCTCGGCACATCGTCCGACAGGCTGGCGAACAGGAAGCCCCGGTACTGGCCGAACTTCACTTTCTTGAGGTTGTGGTCCAGCTTGTTGAACGGCTCGGCGTAGCAGCCGGCGTCCTGGTCCTTGATGTAGATGCACGCGCCGGCCGTGTCGAAGGCCCAGCCGTGGTACGAACACACCCACTGCTTGGCGTTGCCGTCGCGGTGGTGGGCGATGCGTGCACCCTTGTGCGAGCAGGAATTGATGAAGGCGCCCAGCTTGCCCTGCTTGTCGCGCGCCACGATGATCGGCTGGCGGCCGATCCAGGTGGTGAAGTAGTCGTTCGGGTTCGGTGCCTGGCTGTCCAGACCCACGAACACCCAGTTGCGCTCGAAGATGTATTTCATCTCCAGCTCGAACACAGCCGGGTCGCGGTACAGGTCGCGGTGCACCCAGAACTCGCCCTGCTCGACGTTGTCGACGATCAGGCGGTCGATGTCACTGAATTTGAGTTCGTTTGCTTTCATGAGTGTCTTGCTCCGGTCAGACGTTGTTCCGGCTGGCGGGTGGATCAGGCCGCGCCGTCGGCCGCCAACCCGTCCTTGATGAATTTCTTCCAGGCCCGGTAGCCGCCGAACATGACGGTCTCGTCCTGCATGGCGAAGGGGCCGGTCGAGCTGGTGGCGGGCGTGAAACCGATTTCGGCAGCCCGGTCGTCGGCGCCGGACACGACGTTGGTCATGCCACGGCAGTAGCCCTGCATCTGCGTCAGCACGCCGGCCTTGAAACCAACCTGACAGTCCTCGTAGGCAATCGTGTCGTCCGGCGTAGCCATGCCCGAGGTGTTGAAGAAGTCCTCATACTGGCGGATGCGGATCTCGCGGGCCGCGTCGCTCTCGCCCTTGGCGCCGATGCAGTAGATGGTCATCTCGGTCTTGTCCACCGACAGCGGCCGGATCACCCGCATCTGCAGCGAGGCGTTCTCGGCGAACTGCACGTTCGGGTAGATGGTCAGGTTGCGCCCGGCATACATCCAGCGCGCCTTCTGTTCGCCGACGCGAGCCACGAGCTCGTCGTGATGCTGGTACAGGCCACGTTCCTGGGGCACCGGGTTGTCGAAAAAACCTACCGCGTGACCGCGCGGGAAGGTGTAGCCGCCGCCCTTGACCTGCGACATGAGGTTGAAGTCGATCGACTTGACCTGCTTGTTGTCGCTTTCGCCGGCCTTGCGGCGGCTGACGATGTTCATGAAGCTCGGGTGGCAGGAGGTCAGGTGGTAGGCGTCGATGCAGTTCTCGATCTGCATCTTCCAGTTGGCGTTGTAGGTATAGCTGGACACGCCCGGAATGGCCTCGATGCCGTCCGGTCCCTGGTCCCACACCAGATCCAGCAGCTTCCTGGCTTCACCCAGGTGCTCGTCCAGGCTCGGCACATCGTCCGACAGGCTGGCGAACAGGAAGCCCCGGTACTGGCCGAACTTCACTTTCTTGAGGTTGTGGTCCAGCTTGTTGAACGGCTCGGCGTAGCAGCCGGCGTCCTGGTCCTTGATGTAGATGCACGCGCCGGCCGTGTCGAAGGCCCAGCCGTGGTACGAACACACCCACTGCTTGGCGTTGCCGTCGCGGTGGTGGGCGATGCGTGCACCCTTGTGCGAGCAGGAATTGATGAAGGCGCCCAGCTTGCCCTGCTTGTCGCGCGCCACGATGATCGGCTGGCGGCCGATCCAGGTGGTGAAGTAGTCGTTCGGGTTCGGCGCCTGGCTGTCCAGACCCACGAACACCCAGTTGCGCTCGAAGATGTATTTCATCTCCAGCTCGAACACAGCCGGGTCGCGGAACACATCGCGGTGGACGCGAAATTCGCCCTGATCGGCCAGGTCAACGACCAATCGGTCAATGTCGGGCGCGGCCAAGTCGTTGGGTTTCATCGCTTTCCATCCCCTGCTTTGAATGCTGTCGGTGCGGCGACGCCAGTGTGCCCGTCGCCGAGCATCCGTTTGCTTCGGAACATCGACGGGTGCTGCGCCGGCATCCGTGCCGGGGCTGAACGTGACAAGTCTAACCGCCACCGACCCCATCCGGCGCAACCGGACGTCGTCGCGGTTATCGCGCATTTGCGCTGTGAGCGGGTTTCCGGATACTAGCACCAACGCCAAGTGCCACCAACGGCCATCTAAACGGCTGCACGAGGGGAAATCCCGCATGGCGAGCATCGCCCACGCCAGCGCCTTTGCAGCGCACCCGGAACCCGCCGAACTGGCCGATCGCCTGCTGGCCGTGCGCCGGTTGACGCCGTCCCTGTGCGCGCCGCTCGCCGTCGAGGACATGGTGATCCAATCCATGCCGGACGTGAGCCCGCCCAAATGGCACCTGGCGCACACGAGCTGGTTTTTCGAGACCTTCCTGCTGGCGCCCAACCTGCCGGCGTATCGGCCGTTTCATCCCCGTTTCGGCTATCTGTTCAATTCCTACTACAACCAGGTCGGGCCGTTTCATGCCCGCGCCCGGCGCGGCCTGCTGGCCCGGCCCACTACCGACGAAGTGCTCGCCTACCGGGCGCACGTGGACCGCCACCTGACAGCCCTGCTGGACACACTGGACCCAGCCGGCTGGGCGCGCCTGGCGCCGCTGCTGGAGCTGGGCCTCAACCACGAGCAGCAGCACCAGGAGCTGCTGCTGATGGACGTGAAGCACAACTTCCACGCCAATCCGCTGCGCCCGGCCTATCGCGAGGATCTGCTGCAGATCGCTGCGGAGGACGCCGCGGGCGCAGTCAACTTCCTGTCATGCGACGGCGGCATGGTCGAGGTCGGACACGACGGACCGGGCTTCGCCTTCGACAACGAAACACCGCGCCACCGCGTTTTCCTGCAGCCGTATCGTCTGGCCGATCGCATGGTGACCTGTGGCGAATACCTCGATTTCGTCACCGCGGGCGGTTATCAAACGCCCGAACTGTGGCTGTCGGACGGCTGGGCTACGGTGCAGGCGCGCGGCTGGACCGCGCCGCTGTACTGGGAGCAGGGCGAAGACGGCTGGCAGGTATTCACCCTGGGCGGCCTGAGTGCCCTCGATCCGGCCACGCCGGTGAGCCACCTGAGTTTCTACGAGGCGGATGCCTATGCCCGCTTCGCCGGCCGGCGCCTGCCGACCGAGTTCGAATGGGAAGCGGCCGCCCGAACGATCGCCGCTCCGGCCGGCGGCAATTTTCTGGACCAGGACCGGCTCGAGCCCCGGCCGGCCGCGGCCCGCGCCGGCTTCAAGCAGATGTTCGGCGACGTCTGGGAGTGGACCGCCAGCGCCTACCTGCCCTACCCGCGCTACCGGCCGGCCGCGGGCGCGGTCGGCGAGTACAACGGTAAATTCATGTCCGGCCAGATGGTGCTGCGCGGCGGTTGCTGCCTGACGCCGGCCGATCACCTGCGCGCCACCTACCGCAATTTCTTCCCCCCCGACGCGCGCTGGGCCTGCGCCGGCCTGCGCCTGGCAGACGACCTATGAACACACTCGCCAAACTGCGCCTGCACGACCTGGCGCCGGAACAGGAGGACTTTCGCACCGCCGTGCTGGAAGGCCTGGCCAAGCCGCACAAGAGCCTGCCGTGCAAGTTCTTTTATGACGATGTGGGCTCCGCCCTGTTCGATCGGATTTGCGAACTGCCGGAGTACTACCCGACGCGCACCGAGATCGGCATCCTCACCGAAGCGGCGTCCGAGATCGCCGCCCTGGCCGGGCGTGGCGGGGTGCTGGTGGAATACGGCAGTGGCAGCAGTCTTAAAACCCGCTTGCTGCTTGATGCCCTGGCGCCGGATGTCTACATGCCGATCGACATCTCGCGTCAGCACATGCTGGGCGCCTGCCACGCGCTGGCGCGGGACTATCCGGCCCTGCACCTGATGGCCGTGTGCGCCGACTACACGCGGCCGTTCACGCTGCCGCGCGTGGCGCGCGGCGGGCAGCGCCGGCTGGCGTTCTTCCCCGGCTCCAGCATCGGCAACTTCGCGCCGCTGGAGGCGCTGCGGTTCCTCAAGAACGTCGCCCAGCAACTGGACCCTGGCGATGGCCTGCTGATCGGCGTGGACCTGAAGAAAGACCCGGCCATCCTGAACGCCGCCTACAACGACGCCGCCGGCGTCACCGCCGCCTTCAACCTGAACCTGCTGGCTCGCTGCAACCGCGAACTGGGTGCCGATTTCGACCTGGACGCCTTTGCCCACCGCGCCTTCTACAACGCGGCTGCCGGGCGCATCGAAATGCACCTGGACAGCCTGCGTGCGCAGACCGTACGGGTGGCCGGACAGCGGTTCGCCTTCAGCGCCGGCGAGTCCATCCATACCGAGAACTCGTACAAGTACCGACCCGACGAGTTCCGGCACCTGGCCACGCAGGCCGGTTTCGCGCCCGTGCAGACCTGGACCGACGCCGCCGACCTGTTCGGCGTGCTCTATTTGCGGCGCCTGTGAAACGCGCCGCTCAAACGGCCGCCAGCATCGTCAGGAAAGATCGCGCAGCAGGCCCACGCCCAGGCCTTCGATCACGAACTCGTGCTTGCGTGGGTCAATCTCAATCGGCGCGAAATCCGGATTTGCCGCCAGCAACGTGACCTTGCCGCCCTTGCGCTGGAAGCGCTTGACGGTCACCTCGCCATCGATGCGCGCCACCACCAGATCGCCGTTGTTGGCCTTGGGCGTGGCATGCACCGCCAGCAGATCGCCGTCCAAGATGCCGGCGTCGCGCATGCTAAGTCCGCTGACCCGCAGCAGGTAATCGGCCTTCGGACTGAACAGCGTGCCGCTGAGCGCGCGCGCGCCCTGCAGGTTCTCCTCGGCCAGCAACGGACTGCCGGCCGCGACCTGCCCGACCACCGGCAATCCGGTCGACTGCTTCAGGCGAATGCCGCGCGAGGTGCCGGCCATCAGATCGATGGCGCCCTTGCGCGCCAGCGCCCGCAGGTGCTGCTCGGCGGCATTGATGGAACGAAACCCGAACTGGCGGGCGATTTCCACCCGCGTCGGCGGCATGCCGGCCTCCGTCACGGACGCGGTGATGAAGTCCAGAACCTGTTGTTGTCGTACGGTCAGTTTCATGTGAACAACCCCATTCGGCGATGGCGCAGCGCGCATTAGATAACGCTAATGAATGTTTCCACAAATGCTGCGCATGACCCTGTCCAAAGGTTCAATCCCGTCGCCGTCCCGACACCCGCGACAACACGCATCTGGCAGCCGATTACCTGGAACGCCGCGGCCGATGGATGTTCATCGGCCGGCTCGCCGCGGTCAGGCAGTCAGACTGATGACCGCTCTGGCGGAAAATGGCGTGTCCGTAGCCCTTGCCTACCGCACACGGGCACGCGAACAGCAACTTCGACGAACCCCAAAACAGGGCACGTCCATGAGACATCGATACTTGGTCTTGATTGCCGTTGCAGCCGGACTAACGCTCGGGCTGTCCCCACGGGCACGCGCCGAGGCGTCGACGCGCCAGCCACAACCGGACGCCCCGACGGCCAGCTACAGTCCGGGCGTCGGCGACCTGATGACCGGCGGGGTGCAGCCGCACCACATCAAGCTGGGTCTGGCCGGCCAGGCGGGCAACTGGCCGCTCGCCGCCTACGAGCTTGACGAGATCAAGGAATCCCTGGACGACGTGAAAAGCCTGCACCCAGCGTGGCACGACCTGCCGCTGGCAACGTGGATCGACACGTGGATGGCCAAACCGCTCGCGGCCGTGGAAGGCGCCATCGTTAGTCGGGACGCTCAGCGTTTTACGGCCGCCTTGCGGCGGCTCGATGATGGCTGCAACGCCTGCCACCGGGACAGCGGCCGCGGCTTCATCGTCATTCGTGCGCCGCAGGGCTCATCGTTTTCGGACCAGGATTTCCGGCCGGCGCAGCCCTAATCCCGGCGCGTTACGGCTGGCGCCGGCAGCTGGGTCCAGCGGCGAACGGCGTGGTGGCGAGCGCCAGCTTTTTCGGCTGATGACGCACTGATTTATTCAGCATCTCCCTCAAATGGCCGCCGGGTCACCCTGCGCTCAGGCCGCCGCAGGCAGTGTGTGCCGTGCCAGGAAGCGGGCCGCGCCTTCGGCGCCCATGTAACGACGCAGCAGGCGCGGGTCGCTGCGCCGCAGGTCCACCAGCAGCAGCGCATCCAGCACATCGCCGAAGGCGCGGTCGACGTTCCAGGCCAGCACCTGGCCGTTCAGCTTCAGGTAGTGGCGCAGCAGCACCGGCAGGCCCTTGCCGTCGTCCTCGATGGCCGAGACCAGGTTGGCCACCGCGTCCACGTCCTGCAGCAGCCGCGCCACGGCTGCCTCGCCCAGGCCCGGCAGCCGCGGCGGCCGGTAATTGCCGCGCACGGCGCCGGCCAGTTCCGCACTCGCGCAGTAGCGGCCGAGGTAATGGGCCATCAGCCCGCGCGACTGGTCGCTGTAGGTGCGGGCAATGCTGACCGGGCCTAGCAGCTTGGTGTACTGCGGGTTGGCCACCAGGTAGCGGCCGATGCCCTGCCACAGCAGCAGCAGCGGCTGAAAATCGCGCTGGTAGTCGCCGGCCACGAACGAGCGCCCGAGCTCCAGCGCCGATCCCAAGGCCAGCAAGGCGCCGCGCCGGAAGCGGAACAGGCTGGCCACGTACAGGCCGCGCTCGCCGCGCTCGGCCAGCACCCGATCGATCGGCGCCAGGCGATAGGCACCGGCCAGCCGCCCCTGGGCGTGGTCCCACAGCCACAGGTGCAGGTAGTGCCGATCGAAATCATCCAGATCGAGCGCCTTGCCGCTGCCCTCGCCGGCGGCCCGGAAGGTCAGCTCGCGCTGGCGGCCGATTTCCTGCAGCAGGCCCGGAATCTGCGCCGCGCAGGTCAGGTAAACCGCAAAGTTGCCCTGCTCCAGCAGACAGGCGTCGGCCGGCAAGGCGGCGACTTCGGCGCACAGCGACGGCGCCGGCGGCGCGGCGCTCACCGGCGCCGCGCGCAGCGGGCCGGGCTTGGCATCCAGCCGCGGCGCCAGGGCATAGACCTTCAGCCGCAGCCAGGCGGTGCGCTGGGCGTCGTCCGGCAACCATTCCAGATCGCGCGCGGCGATCGGCCGGCCAAGCTCGACACGCAGCGTGCGCCGCTGGCTGCGCAGCAGCTCGCGCGCCAACAGCGCGGTGCGCAAATGCGGCGACACCAGCCCGGCCAGCTGAAAGCCGGCGCTGTTGCGACCGGCGACGAACACCGGCAACACCGCCGCCCCGCTGCGACGCACCAGCCAGGACACGGTCGGCTGCCAGGACGGATCGGTCACGGCCCGCGCGCGCAGGTGCCAATGCGACACCGCCCCGGCCGGAAACACCAGCAGCGCGCCGCCGCCTTTGAGCCAAGCCAGCGCCTGGCGCAGCGGCACGTGATTGCGGCGCGCCGCCGCCGGGCCGGCGAACGGATCGACATGGATCAGCAGCGAATCGAGTTCCGGCACCCGCCCCAGCAGGTGATTGGCGAGGATGCGCAGGTCCGGCCGCCGCTGGCGCAGCGCCTGCGCCAGGGCCATACCCTCCACGCCGCCGAAGGGATGATTCGCCACCACCACCAGCGGCCCGCTGCCGGGCACCTGGGCCAGGCGCTGCGGGTCCAGCTCGCAGCGCACGCCGAGCGTGGCCAAGGCGGTGTCCAGAAAATCGCCGGCCGCCGGCGCGCGCCGGGCGCGCTGGTACATGCCATTCAGGCGCGACAGGCCGGTCAGGCGGTTGGCGGCGGCCAGCAGCGGTTGTGTGAGAAGACCGGCAAAACCCGGCAGACGGGGCAGCAACAGGGCCGGTTCGGGCATGGCGTCGAAGAGTCCCGTGGCGCTTTCCGATCGAAAGCGCCGCGCATGCTGGAACCTGCCCGTGACCGGCCGTTGACGGATCGGTGACGAAACCGCGACACCCGGGCCGTCGGCACGCTGCGTGCTAGCATCCAGGCGGTTTTTGAACCGTCACAATCCCGTCCGAGGACCGCCCATGTCCGCCCCCGCAGCGCGGCGCAATTACCGCTATTTCGACCTGGTGATGGCGGCCTTCGTGACAGTGCTGCTGTGCGCCAATCTGATCGGCGTGAGCAAGGTCACCACAGTCGGCGGGCTCACGTTCAGCGCCGGCAACCTGTTCTTTCCGCTCAGTTATCTGTTCGGCGACGTGCTGACCGAGGTCTACGGCTACGCCCGCTCGCGGCGCGTGGTGTGGGCCGGCTTCGGCGCGCTGGCCTTCGCCGCCGTGATGAGCGCGGTGGTGGTGCACCTGCCGCCTGCCGAGGGCTGGACCGGTCAGGCGGTGATCGAGGCGGCCTTTGGTGCCACATGGCGCATCGCGCTGGCATCGCTGCTTGGCTACTGGTGCGGCGAGATCCTGAATTCCTTCACCCTGGCGCGCATGAAGGTGCTGACCCGCGGGCGGTACCTGTGGACGCGCACCATCGGCTCGACCATGGTCGGCGAGGCCGCCGACACGCTGGTGTTCTACCCGCTGGCCTTCTACGGCGTGTGGGACACGCACATCCTGCTCAACGTGATGGCTGCCAATTACTGCATCAAGGTCAGCTGGGAAATCCTCGCCACGCCGTTGACTTACCGGGTGGTGAACGCCCTCAAGCGCGCCGAGCAGGAGGATTATTTCGACGACAAGACCGACTTCAACCCGTTCACGTTGAAGGTGTGAACCGCGCCCCCGGCGTCGGGCCTGCGGCGCCCAAGGAAAGCGGCGCGGCTTCTACCTGTGCGCAGCGCGCGGGCCGGAGATCGCCCGGCGCAGCCGGGCTCCTACAATTTTTTCGATGGTCAGCCGCTTTGGCCTCTGCCGGCGGCATGTTGCCGATGGGCGCCGGCAACCGTCGGTGATTGAACCGGTCCACCCATTCCAGCGTTGACCAAGGGGCACCGGGGGCGCCGAGCGTCACCTCAATGCCGCGCTGGCTCGTACTCCGGCACCCAGCGCTGCAGCGCCGCCCGCACCTGTTCGTCCGCCACCGGCCCCGGCTGCGCCAGCCACTGCGCCAGCTCGTCCAGAAAACCCGCCGCCACCGGCCGCGAGCGGGCAATGCGCAGCTTGGGGTGCGGCGTCTCGCGCGTCTGCTCGGCGTCCGCCAGCAACTCCTCGTAGAGCTTCTCGCCCGGCCGCAGGCCGGAGAACTCGATGCGGATCTGGTCCTCGGTGTAGCCGGACAGGCGGATCATGTTGCGCGCCAGGTCGACGATCTTCACCGGCTCGCCCATGTCGAGCACGAAGATTTCGCCGCCCTGGCCCATAGCCGCCGCCTGCAGCACCAGCTGCGCCGCCTCGGGGATGGACATGAAGTAGCGGTTGATGTCGGGGTGGGTCACCGTCACCGGCCCGCCACGGGCAATCTGTTCGGCGAACTTCGGGATCACGCTGCCGGTGCTGCCCAGTACATTGCCGAAGCGCACCATCTCGATGCGCGTGCCGCCCTGGCCGGCGCTGTGCAGGGCCTCGCAGACCATCTCGGCCAGGCGCTTGGTGGCGCCCATCACGCTCGTGGGGTTCACCGCCTTGTCGGTGGAGATCAGCACGAAGCGTTCTGCGCCGTGGCGCTGCGCGTGCGCCGCCACCAGCAGCGTGCCGAGCACGTTGTTGCGCACCGCCTGCCAGGCGTTGCCCACCTCCATCAGCGGCACGTGCTTGTAGGCGGCGGCGTGGAACACGAGCTGCGGCTTCCAGGTGGCGAAGATCTCCTCCAGCCGCGCCGCGTCCTTGACGTCGCCGGCCAGCGGCACGATCGGCGTGTCCGGGCAGTGCACGCCAAACCACTGCTCGATGGTGTACAGCGCCAGCTCGCTGGCCTCCACCAGCACCAGCCGCGCCGGCGCGAAGCGGGCCAGCTGCCGACACAGCTCGCTGCCGATCGAGCCGCCGGCGCCGGTGATCAACACGGTCTTGCCGCCGATCATTTCATGCAAATGCTCGGAGTCGATCTGCACCGGCTCGCGGCCGAGCAGATCCTCGATCTCCACCGGCCGCATGGCGCTGATGGCCACCTTGCCGCTCATCAAATCCTCGATGCCGGGCACGGTGAACACGCGCGCACCCGCTGCCACCGCAACGTCGGCCGCGCGCTTTAGCGTGGCCGCCGCGGCCGACGGCATGGCCAGGATCACGTGCTGCGCCTTGACGTCCTGCAGCACCTGCGGCAGCGACTCGACGGGACCGGCAATCGGCACGCCGTACAGCTCCAGGCCCCACTTGGCCGGATCGTCATCGACCAGCGCCACCACCCGCCAATCCGGACTGCGCTCGAGCTCGCGCACCAGCATCGCGCCGCCGGTGCCAGCACCGACCACCACCACCGGCTTGCCTTCCGCCCGCAGACTGCCGAACAGGCGGTGCTCCTTCCACATCCGCCAAGCGGCGCGCCCGCCGCCCATCACCAGCAGCAGCAGCAGCGGATAAAGCACGATCATCGAGCGCGGAATCACCGGCCCCGGCAGGCGATCGACCGCCATCAGCACCACCAGCGCCGCGGCGGAGACACCCACCGCGCGCAGCACGCGCTTCAGGTCCGGCAGGCTGGCAAACACCCACATGCCGCGGTAGAGGCCAGCCCAGCGGCAGGCGATGGCATGCACCACCAGCAGCGCGCCCAGGCCCAGCCACAGCTTCTGGGAGTAATGGCCGGGTAGCTCGAAGTTGAAGCGAATCCACATGCCACCGAGCCACGCGACCACTACCGCAAGCAGGTCGAAGAGAAAGACGAGGACCGAGCGAACTGCGTTATTCATAGATAAGCATACATCCAGCGGCCACCAGGATGGGCGGCCTAACAAGGGGGGCTTGGGCTCAGGAAAGCTTAGACTCAAGTTCCAAGTGCAACACCCTGCTGCAGGTAAGGTATTGCGATGGGAACGACGTACAGCCATTTGAGCAGCGAAGAGCGCGCAGTGATCATGATCGAACGGCGGCGAGGCCGCAG
>NZ_JACIZD010000014.1 GCF_014359565.1 Immundisolibacter sp.
TCCCAAGCAAGTCGTGGTCGCCGCCATGCGCAAGCTCGTACACCTGATTTGGGGCGTTCTCAAATCCGGGCGTCCCTTCGACCCAGCCATCGGCTTGCCATGATCGGAGGAAGACAGTATCTGAAATATTCAGCGGAAATTGTAGGAGCCCGGCTGTGCCGGGCGATCATCACGCCCCTACCGCGCTCCTACCGGGTTTTTTTTACGGTGGCGGGCAACCGGGCTCCAGGACGGTTGTTCGGCGCTTCCTAAAGCGCCTTCAGGCGCTCCAGCACGGCCGCGGCATGGTCCTTGACCTTTACCTTGCGCCAGGCCTCGCGCAGCACGCCGTCGGCATCGATCAGGAAGGTGCTGCGCTCGATGCCCAGCACGGTCTTGCCGTACATGTTCTTCTCGCGGATCACGTCGTAGGCGCGGCAGGCGGTTTCCTGCGCATCCGACAGCAGGTCGAAGCTGAATCCGTGCCGGGCGCGAAATTTCTCGTGGCTGGCCACGCTGTCGCGGCTGACGCCCAGGATGACCGCCCCCAGCGCCGCAAATTCGCCGAACAGCTGCTGAAACTCCTGTCCTTCCTGGGTGCAGCCGGGCGTACTGTCCTTGGGATAGAAATAAAGCACCACCGCCTGGCCACGCAGGTCGGCCAGGCTGATGGTCCGGTTGCCGGTGGCCGGCAGGCTGAAGTCGGGCGCCGGGGCGCCGATGATCGGTTCTGGCATGGCTCGATTCCGGGCAGGTTGCGGGCGGCGGACAGGGGCTTGGCTTGTCAGTCGGTGGACCGGGTCAGTACCATACCGGCCTTTTCCAGCCGGACTTTTGCATGATCCACGGCAGCGTTGTCGCCCTGGTCACCCCGATGACTGCGTCCGGGGCGATAGATTACGCGGCCCTGGCAAGGCTGGTCGAATTCCACCTCGCATCCGGCACGCACGGCATCGTGGCGGTCGGCACCACCGGCGAGTCGCCAACACTCGACATGGACGAGCACATCGGCGTGATCGCCGAGGTGGTGCGCCGTGTCGATGGCCGCATTCCGGTCATCGGCGGCACCGGTGCCAACTCCACCGCCGAGGCCATCGAGCTGACGCGGGCCGCGTCCGACGCCGGTGTCGATGCCTGCCTGCTGGTGACGCCGTACTACAACAAGCCGACGCAGGAAGGCCTGTACAGGCACTTTCGCGCCGTGGCAGAGGCGGCGCCGATCCCGCAGATTCTGTACAACGTACCCGGCCGCACGGCCTGTGACCTGCAGACCGACACCGTGCTGCGCCTGGCCGAGATTCCGAACATCGTCGGCCTGAAGGATGCCACCGGCAGCCTGGAGCGCGCCGCCGAGCTGCTGGCGCGGTGCCCGGCCGATTTCTGGCTATTCAGCGGCGAGGACGCCATCGCGGCCGAGCTCATGCTGCGCGGCTATCGGGGCGTGATTTCGGTCACTGCCAATGTGGCGCCCAAGGCCATGGCGGCGATGAGCGAGGCGGCGCTGGCCGGGAATCGCGAACTGGCGCTGGCGCTCGATGCGCCGCTGCAGGCGCTGCACCGCAATCTGTTTGTCGAGGCCAACCCGATTCCGGTCAAGTGGGCGCTGGCCGAGCTGGAGCTGATCGAGCCTGGCATTCGTCTGCCGCTGACACCCTTGTCTGCGGCCTGTCACGACACCGTGCGCGCGGCTTTGCGCCAGGCGTCCCTACTGTGATCCTGCGAGGCATCATGCAGTTTTTCGTGCTCCGGCCGCGGGCCCTGGTCCTGGCCATGACCCTGCCGCTGCTGGGTGGCTGCGGTGCACTCTCGGGGCTGCTCGGCCACGATCCGCAGGAGCAGCAATACAAGCAGGCCGAAACGCTGCCGCCGCTGGAAGTGCCGCCGGATCTGACCGGCGTGGCCAGCTCCTCGGCCCTGGTCGTGCCCGGCATCGACGATGGCAGCGCGGCGGGGGTGAGTGGCGATGCGGATGCGTCAGCGTCGGGCGTCTCGCCGCCGCCGGAACAGCTGGCCGGCGATGGCGCCAAGTCCGGTCCGGCCGGGCCGCGTATCGAGAAAGGCAGCGAGGGCGCGCCGCGGCTGGTGGTGCCGGAGGATTTCGCCCGCGCCTGGCGCACCGTCGGCAAGGCGCTCGAAGCCGCCGAAATGAAGGTGGACGACCGCGACCGCTCGCGCGGCCTGTATTTCATCGATTACAAGCACAGCAAGCCGCGCGGCCGCATTGCCCGCACGCTGATGTTCTGGGGGGGCGACGAGAGCACGCAGAAGGAGCGTTTCCTGGTGTTGCTGCAGTCCGCCGGCGAGCAGACCAACGTGCTGATCTTCGACGAGAAGGAAAAGCTGGTCACGGCGCCGGTCGCCGAGGATATCCTGCGCAAGATTCAGCAGAACCTGGACTGACCACCGCGGCATGCGCTTCGCCTCGCTGGGCAGCGGCAGTCGCGGCAACGCCACCCTGGTGCAGGCCGGCAGCACCACACTTCTGATCGACTGCGGCTTTGGCCTGGCCGACACGCGCCGCCGTCTGGGGCGACTGGGCCTGGAACTGTCCGACCTGACCGCCATCCTGCTCACGCACGAACACGGCGATCATGTGGCGGGGGTGGGTCCGGTGGCGCGCGCCGGCGGCATGCCGGTGTGGGCCACGCCCGGCACGCTGGCCGCGCTGGCGCCGCAGGTCGGCGATCTGCCGCAGGTGCGCACCATCAACTGCCACGCGCCCTGGGAAATCGGCGATTTGTCCATCACGCCGTTTCCGGTGCCCCACGACGGGCGCGAGAGCTGCCAGTACCTGCTGTCGGACGGCGCGCGGCGTTTCGCGGCGGTCACCGACCTTGGCCATACCACCGCTCACATGGCGGCCCTGCTGGGTGGCTGCGAGGGCCTGCTGTTCGAGTGCAATCACGACCGCGATCTGCTGCTCGGTGGCCCGTATCCGCCATCACTCAAGCGGCGGGTGGATGGCTATCTGGGGCATCTGAGCAACGCTGCGGCGGCGGCCTTCATCGGTGGCCTGGATTGTCGGCGCTTGCAGCACTTCGTGGCGGCGCATCTGAGCGAGCAAAATAACCGCCCGGAACTGGCACAGGCCGCCATGGCCGGCGCGCTGGGCTGCGGCGCGGACTGGATTGCCGTCGCCGACCAGGACCTGGGCATCGACTGGTGCGAGCTGGCCTGAACTGTTTTTGGACCATCAACCCGGAATCCGACCATGAGCTACCCGCACGGCGCCGAGCTGTACCGAGGCAAGGCCAAGACCGTCTACGCCACCGACGACGCCGATCTGCTGTTGATGCACTACCGCGACGACACATCGGCCTTCGATGGCGAGAAAAAGGCCGCCCTGGCGCGCAAGGGCATGGTCAACAACCACATCAACGCCTTCGTGATGACGCGCCTGGCGCAGGCCGGCGTGCCCACGCATTTCGTGCGCATCGTCGGCCCGCAGGAGAGCCTGGTGCGGCGCCTGGACATGGTGCCGGTGGAATGCGTGGTGCGTAACGTGGCCGCCGGAAGTCTGGTGCGGCGCCTGGGCGTGACCGAGGGGCTGGAACTGGACCCGCCGCTGTTCGAGCTGTTCCTGAAAAACGATGCCCTGCACGATCCGATGGTCAACGACGACCACGTGCTGGCCTTCGGCTGGGCTACGGCTGCGGAACTCAAGCGCATGCGGGAGCTGAGCATCGCCGTCAACGGTGTGCTCAAGCCCCTGTTCGCCGGCGCCGGCATCACCCTGGTCGACTACAAGCTCGAATTTGGCCGCTACCGGGGCGAGCTGCTGCTGGGCGACGAGTTCACGCCCGACGGCTGCCGTCTGTGGGACGCCGGCAGCGGCGAGCGCCTCGACAAGGACCGCTTCCGGCGCGACCTGGGCGGCGTGGTGGAAGCTTACGAGGAAGTCGCCCGGCGTCTGGGTGTCGACCTGCAGGCGCAGGGCTGAGCCGATGGCCAAGCCGCTGTTCCTGGTCGGTGGGCCGGCGCTGACCGAATTTCGCCTGGCCAGGCTGGTGCAAAACCTGCAGGCGGTGCTGCCGGACCTGCGCGACCTGCAGACCGAGGCCGTTTACCTGGCCCAAGTGATGCCGGGCACCGATCCGGCGCCGCTGGCCGCGCTGGTGCAGGGCACGCCCGCGCCGCTCGCGCTGGCGCCCGGCGAAGTGCTGGCCCTGCCGCGCCCGGGCACGCAGACGCCGTGGTCCAGCAAGGCCACCGACATTGCCGCCGTGTGCGGCCTGACCGGCGTGCGGCGTATCGAGCACGGCGTGCGCTATCGGCTGACCCTGGCCGGCGCAGCGCCGACGCAGGCGCAGCTTGCCGCCGCGGCGCCCTGGCTGCACGACCGCATGACCGAGGTTCTGACCGCCGACGCCGGCTTGGCCGGGCGGCTGTTCGAGGCCGCGCCGGCGGCGCCGCTGGCGATCGTGGATGTGCTCGGCGGCGGCCGGGCGGCGCTCGAGCGGGCCAACCGCGAGCAGGGCCTGGCCCTGTCGGCGGACGAGCTCGATTACCTCGAGCGCTGGTTCGCGCGCCTGCACCGCAACCCGACCGACGTCGAGCTGATGATGTTCGCGCAGGTCAACTCCGAGCACTGTCGGCACAAGATTTTCAACGCCGAGTGGCTCATCGACGGCGTGGCGCAGGAGCTGTCCCTGTTCGACATGATCCGCCACACCCACCGTCGCAGCCCGCAGGGCACGCTGGTGGCCTACCGCGACAACGCGGCGGTGATCGAAGGCCATCCGGCGCGCCTGCTGGTGGTGGACGCGGACAGCCGCGAGTACCGGCAGCTCGCCACCAGCGCGCACATCCTGACCAAGGTGGAGACGCACAACCACCCGACCGCGATCGCGCCGTTCCCGGGCGCCGCCACCGGCGCCGGCGGCGAGATTCGCGACGAGGCCGCCACCGGCCGCGGTGCCTTCAGCAAGGCGGGTCTGGCCGGCTTCATGGTGTCGAACCTGAACCTGCCCGGCCTGCCGCAGCCCTGGGAGCGGCCCTACGGCAAGCCGGACCGCATCGTGAGCGCGCTCGACATCATGCTCGACGGCCCGATCGGTGCGGCGGCCTTCAACAACGAGTTCGGCCGGCCGAACCTGGCCGGCTTCTTCCGCACCTACGAGCAGGCCGTCGGCGGCCGGGTGCGCGGTTACCACAAGCCGATCATGCTGGCCGGCGGCATGGGCAACATCATCCCGCAGCAGGTGCACAAGCAAGAGCCGCCGGTCGGGGGGCTGGTCGTGCAGCTGGGCGGTCCGGGCATGCGCATCGGCATCGGCGGCGGCGCCGCCTCGTCGCTGGGTGTGGGCGACAACGCGGCGGAACTCGATTTCAACTCCGTGCAGCGCGGCAATCCGGAAATGCAGCGCCGCGCGCAGGAAGTGATCGACCGCTGCTGGCAGTTGGGCGCGGACAACCCCATCCTGAGCATCCACGACGTCGGCGCCGGCGGGCTGTCGAATGCGGTGCCGGAAATCGTCGATGCCGCCGGGCGCGGCGGCGCGTTCGACCTGCGCGCGGTGCCCAGTGCCGACCCCAGCCTGTCGCCGCTGGAACTGTGGTGCAACGAGGCGCAGGAGCGCTACGTGCTGGTCATCGCCGCCGCCGACCGGGCGCGCTTTGCCGCCATCTGCGCCCGCGAGCGCTGTCCGTTCGCGGTGCTGGGCGAGGTCGGCGGCGACGGTCTCCTGCGCCTGTACGACGGCGCCGAGGGCGCCACGGCGGTCGACGTGGAACTCACATCCCTGCTCGGTCAGGGCGCCGCGGCGCCGGCCGCGCCGCAGGCCAGTGGGCACGATCGCCTGCCGCGCCTGCGGCGGGACGTGCGCTCGCTGCCGCCCAGCCCGGCGCCTTTCGACCTGGATGCGGTGGATATTGCCCAGGCCGCGCGGCGCGTGCTGCAACTGCCGGCGGTGGCCGACAAGCGGTTCCTGATCAGTATCGGTGACCGCAGCGTCGGCGGGCGCGTGTGCCGCGACCAGCTGGTTGGGCCGTGGCAGGTGGCGGTGGCCGATGTGGCCGTGACCGCCAGCGATTTCTACGGCTACACCGGCGAGGCGATGGCGCTCGGCGAGCGCACGCCGGTGGCGCTGCTGGATGCGGCCGCCGCGGCGCGCCTGGCGGTGGCCGAGGCCATCACCAACATCGCCGCCGCCGACGTGGCGCAGCTGTCGGCCATCAAGCTGTCCGCCAACTGGATGGCCGCCGCCGGCGAACCGGGCGAGGACGCCGCGCTGTATGCCGCCGTGCGCGCGGTCGGCATGGAGCTGTGCCCGGCGCTGGGCATCGCCATTCCGGTCGGCAAGGACTCGCTGTCCATGAAAACCACCTGGCGCGACGGGGACGGCACCGACAAGGCCGTCGTGTCGCCGGTGTCGCTGGTGGTCACGGCGTTTGCGCCGGTCGGCGACGTGCGCCGCACGCTGACGCCGCAGCTTCATCTGGATGCCGGTGACAGCCGCCTGCTGCTGCTGGACCTAGGCGCCGGTCGCGGCCGGCTGGGTGGCAGCGCGCTGGCGCAGGTGCTGGGCGCCACCGGCAGCACGCCGCCGGATCTGGAACATCCGCAGCTGCTGGCCGGGCTGTTCCGCTTCGTGCGCGAGGCTGCGGGCCATGGCCTGCTGCTGGCCTACCACGACCGCTCCGACGGCGGCCTGCTGGCGACGCTGTGCGAGATGGCCTTTGCCGGCCACTGCGGGCTGGATGTCGACCTCGATGGCGCCGGCAACCACCCGCTGCGGGCGCTGTTCAACGAGGAACTCGGCGTCGTGGTGCAGGTGCGCAGCGCGGACCTGGCGTCGGTGCAGGACCTGCTGACGGCTTGCGGCATCCGCGACCTGGCGATCGACCTCGGTGCGCCGTGCCCTGACGGCGACGTCACGTTCCGCTTCGGCGGGCAGACTGTGCTGCGCGCGCCGCGGGTCGAGCTGCACCGCCTGTGGTCGGCCACCTCGCACGCCATCGCGCGCCTGCGCGACGATCCCGACTGCGCGGACGAGGAATACGACGGCCTGCTCGATGCCGACGATCCGGGTTTGATCGCCCAGGTTCCATTCGCCCTCGCGCCGCCGCGCGGCACCGGCGCGAAGCCGCGCGTCGCCATCCTGCGCGAGCAGGGCGTCAACGGTCAGCTCGAAATGGCGGCTGCGTTCGAGCGTGCCGGCTTTGCGCCGGTCGACGTGCACATGAGCGACATCCTGGCCGGCCGGGCCACTCTGGATGAATTCCGCGTGCTGGCCGCCTGCGGCGGCTTCTCGTACGGCGACGTGCTCGGCGCCGGGCGCGGCTGGGCGCAGGCCATTCTGGGCAATCTGCAGGCCCGCGCGCAGTTCCAGGCCTTCTTCGCCCGGCCGGACACCCTCACGCTGGGCGTCTGCAACGGCTGTCAGATGCTGTCACAGCTCGATGGCCTCATACCCGGCACCGATCATTGGCCGCGCTTCGCGCGCAACCGCTCGCAGCAGTTCGAGGCGCGTCTGGCGCTGGTCGAGGTATTGGAAGGCCCGAGCGTGTGGCTGCGCGGCATGGCCGGTGCGCGGCTGCCGATCGTGGTGGCGCACGGGGAGGGGCGGGCGGTGTTCGACACCGACACCCCGGCACCGGCGGCGCTGCGCTACGTCGACGGCCGCGGCCGGGTGGCGGCGCGCTATCCGGCCAATCCGAACGGCTCACCGGGCGGCATGACGGGTTTCAGCTCCGCCGACGGCCGGGTGACGATCATGATGCCGCACCCGGAACGGCTGTTCCGCACCGTGCAGCATTCCTGGCACCCGGCCGACTGGGGCGAGGATGGCCCGTGGCTGCAGCTGTTCAGCAATGCGTATGCGTGGGTGGTGCAGGGCTGAGGGCGGCGCCGGTTGCTTGCGCGGAAGCGAGCGGGCGGCCGCGCGGCCGCCCGAGCAGGCGCCGCCTCAGTTGCCTGGCCAGGCGCGCAGCTTCTGGAACAGCGCGTCCTTGAGCGCGAGACGCTCTTTCTTGCGCTGTTCGAGGTAGCTGTCCGCGGTGTTCTCGATCCCGGCTTCGATGCGGTGCACTTCACGGTCGATTTCGTGGTATTGCGCGAACAGGGTCGCGAAATGCGGGTCGCCGACCTTCAGGGCATGAATGGCGTCGTTGAACTCGGGAAATTCGTGGTGCAGGTCGTGCTTGTCGAGACTCATGGGGGGTTCCTTGTGGAGACTGGCAGGCAACCGGGTGCCCGGCGGCTGATGACACGATAGGCGCAGACGCGGGCGGCGGCATTGATTGCCGGCAACCCGATATCTCACGGCTTGCTGCTTGATAGCCCCGGGTCGACTCACAGGCCCATGATCGCCCGATAGCCTCGCCAGAAGCCGCGCATGCCGACCTCGGTCAGCGTGCTGTCGATGTCGGCGATGTCGCGCCCGCCCATCTCGACGATGGAGCAGGCGTCGCCGTCGCGCACGATGGCGTTCTGCACCAGCTCGCACACGTCGCCGTCTTCCATCGAGATCAGCCCGGCCGGGCCGATCAGGTTGATCTGCTTGATGCGCATGGCGCGCTGGGCGGGCGTGTCGTCGACGTAGCCGAAGTAGGTCCAGATCAGCTCGAACTGCTGCGGCCCGTGGGTGACGATCTGGCGCGTGGCCAGGGTATTGGCGATCTGCTGCGCCACCAGGTTCGGGAAGATGACGTGGATGCACAGCGTGTCGCCGTCGGCATACTCCAGCCAGCCCTTGAGCACGCTGGGGTCGGCCAGGCTGTAGTTTTCCTGGTACGAGCGCCCGCCTTCCTGCTTGTAACTGTCCAGGCGCCCTTCGTCGGTGCCGGACCGGGCGTGGATGCAGTTGTGCATGCCCTCGTAGCCGCCCATCTCGGTGCCGCAGATCTGCGAGGCCCGGTACAGGCCAAACGTGGCATGGAACAGGTGGAGCAGGCTGGCGTGGTAGGGGTCGTGGGTGTTGTCGGCGTACAGCTTCCAGTTGGAATGCACGAACTGGCGGTGGTAGCCGAGCACCTCGACCGGCCGGTTGAACATGCGCCGGTGGTAGTCGGCCATGCGCGGGCCGAAATACTCCTCGACCGACGGCATGTCGGCGGCAAAGCTGGCGAAGATGCACTCGCCGAAGACCTCGACATTGAGCTTGTGCAGGCCATGCTGCTTCATGTCGAAATCGGCCGGGTAGCCGCCCTTGCCGCCCAGGCCCTTCCTGAACGGCACGCCGATCAGGTCGCCCTTGGCGTCGTAGGCCCACTGGTGGTAGACGCAGGTCAGCGTGTCGGCATTGCCGCGAAGGTCCCGGCACACCAGCGCGCCGCGGTGCGCGCAGCGGTTCACCAGCACATGGAACTGACCGGCGCGGTCGCGGCTGACGATGACCGGCGTGTCGCCGACATGGGTGGTCTTGTAGTCACCGGCGTTGGGCAGCTCGGCGGTCAGGGCGACGAAGTTCCAGGTCCGGCCGCGAAAGATGCGCTCCTGCTCCAGGGCGTAGATGGCCGGGTCCTGATACACCCGGTAGGGCACGCGGGTGAAGCCTTCCGCGGGCCAGACAAGATCGGTAACGGGCAAGGTACTTGGAGCGTTCATGGTGTTTCTCCGGCGGGCTGAAGCGTTGAACGGATTATGACTGCAGGACGGCGGGCCGCAAATTGACATCGGCCTGTCACCGCTCCGTCAACAAGTCACATTACTGTCACTTACTTTTTGTGACCATACAGGTATTGCAGCGTGTCTCCGCCAACGCTCGAAGACGTCAACAGATTCCGTGACGAGTTGGAGGCGGTCATCGACGGGCGCCGGCTCAGCATGTTGTTCCAGCCGATCGCGTCATTGCGGGGCCGGGCCGTGGTGGGTTATGAGGCGCTGGTGCGCGGCCCTGCCGACAGCATGATGCACAACCCGCTGGTGCTGTTCGGCGCTGCCCAGCATTGCAACCGGGTGGTGGAGCTCGACCTGCTGTGCCGCGAGCTGGCGGCGCAGCGGTTCGCGGCCCTGAACCTGTCCGGGCTGCTGTTCATGAACATCGTACCGGCCCTGATGCTGGATCCGGACTATCGGCCGCAGCGCGCGATCGACTGCATCGCCGCCAGCGGTCTGCCGCTGCACCGGGTGGTGCTGGAGCTGAGCGAGCGTTACCCGCTGGAAGATTACAGCGGCGTGCGGCGGGCGCTGGCCGAATACCGCGAAGCCGGCCTGGCGATTGCCATCGATGATCTGGGCGCCGGTTATGCCAGCCTGCGCCTGTGGTCCGAGTTGCAGCCCGGTTACGTCAAGATCGACCAGCATTTCGTGCGCGGCCTGGATGCGGATCCGGTCAAGCGCGAGTTCGTGCGCTCGATGGGCGAAATCGCCCGCGGCGTCGGCGCCCAGGTGGTGGCCGAGGGGGTGGAGACGGCCGCCGAGCTGCAGGCACTGGCCGATCTTGGTATCGAGATGGCACAGGGTTATCACCTTGGGCGGCCCGTGCCGGAGCCGCCGCTGGCCTTGCCGGTGGGCCTGTTCGAGCGCGACCTTCCGCTGCTGCGCGACGCCTGGCGCTGGCAACGCGGGCAGTCGGTGGGTGAACTGGCGCGGCCGAATCCGACCGTCACGCCAACCACCAGCATGGACGCAGTCAGCGCCTTGCTGGCAAAGCGGCCGGATGTCCACGCCCTGCCTGTGGTGGCGGACGGCAGGCCGCTGGGCCTGGTGCGACGCGGGCCGTTCACGGACCTGTACCTGTCGCGTTACGGGCGCGATCTGCACGGCAGAAAGCCGATTGCCTGGTTCATGGACACCGAGCCGCTGACCGTGGAGCACGACCTGCAACTGGCCGACGTCAGTCGGTTGCTGACCGATGTCGCGACCGGCCAGGTCGAGCATGAGTTCATCGTCACCCGCGACCGGCAGTACCTGGGCATGGCAAGGGTCATCGACCTGCTGCGGCGCATTACCGACCTGCAGGTGCGAAACGCCCGTCATGCCAACCCGCTGACGCTGCTGCCGGGCAACGTGCCGATCTACGAGTGCATCGATGACCTGCTGCGTCGACGCCTGGAATTCGCGGTGGCGTATTGCGACCTGGACCACTTCAAGCCCTTCAATGACGTCTATGGCTACAGCCGCGGCGATGAGGTGATCAAGAAGCTGGCCGAACTGGCGGTCGCCCAGACCGATGGCGAGTGCGACCTGGTTGGCCACATCGGGGGCGACGACTTCATGCTGGTGATGGTGAGCACGGACTGGCGGGAGCGTTGCGAGCGCTTGCTGGCGGCCTTCAACGCCGCGGCGCCGGATTTTTATGGCGCCGAGGATCGCGCCGCGGGCGGCATCTGGACCGAAGACCGGCAGGGTCAGCGCCGGTTTTTCCCCCTGCTTGGCCTGTCCATCGGCGTGGTGCTGCCGGACCTGGATCGCTGTCATTCGCATCATGACGTGGCCGTCCTGGCGACGGAGGCCAAACACCAGGCCAAGCTGCGCCGCGGCGAAGCCGGCGGCGGCGCGCTGTACATCGACCGGCGCCGCGGACCGGCGGTGGGTGCTCCGGCCGCCTGAGGCCGGCCAAGCGTCAGGCCGGCGGCCTGGCGAAGCGGAAATTCATGGTGCGGTCGTTGTAGTACAGCCCCGACAGCTGCACCACCAAGGTCAGGATGTCGGTCTTGCCGTCGTTGAAGTGGCCGTGCCACAGGTTCGGCGGCGTCAGGGACACCTGGCCGGGGTGCCAGTCGACGCGCAGTGGGTCGACGATGGCGCCGTCCTGCAGCGTCTCGCCCAGCAGCGAGTAGCTGGCCTCGTTGGACTCGATGACGTAGGTGATGGCGGCCGAGGCATGGCCGTGCACAGTGTTGGCGGCGCCGGGAGCCAGACGATTCAGGTGCGCGAACAGGTTGGGCGTAGCGAGTTTTTCGGCCTTCAGGCCCTGATGGGCCAGGAACACGCCCGACGCGGTGATGCCTTCGGCCGCCGTGTCGGCGAGCTTTTGCGCCAGCAGCGCCGCCGGCCAGTGGGTGAATGCGATGCGTTCGGTCGGCTGCACCTGCCAGCCCATGTAGCGCGTCAGCGGGCTGTCGTCGACGTAGTAGAAGCGCAGACCGTTCGCGCCGGCTTGGGCGCCAGCCCCGACGCTGCCGGGCACGGCCAGGATGTCACCGGCGCCGACGGTGGCGGTCTCGGCGCCGACCGTGAACGTGCCGCTGCCTTCCAGCACCAGCACGATGACCCCGCCGGCCGCTTCGCCGACCGGCGTGGCGCCCTGCGCGGGCAGCGCGTGGGTGCCGGCCAGCAGGGCCGGCAGGGTGGCCGGGTAGGGCAGGCCAAGCCGGGCACTGAAATCGAGCGGACCGTCCTGCGGCGCCATCGCCGCCGCCGGCAGAACCTTCTCGATCGGGGTGGGCAGCGCGGCGCCCATGAAGTCGCGCTCGGACAGATACAGCGCGCGGGCCGTGGCGGGCGTGGCGGCCGGCACCGGGCTGGCGTTGCGGTAGGCGATGGCGTGGCTCATGGAAGGCTCCTCTGGCAGTCGGTTTTATCGGTGGTGCCCGGCCGCGCGCGCGGCAGCGCCGCACCGGGCGCGAGCCGGATGGCCGGGCATCCTCAGGGCAGCATAGCCGACGGCGGCGCTGCGTTGCTGGCCACGGCGGGCGCGAGGCGAATGGGCTGCCCGGTTTCGCTGAGATCGCGTTCGATGCGGCGCGCCGCGGCACTTGCCAGTGCCTTCGAGGGATACGGTCCGGCCAGCACCCGATGCTGCCCGTCACCGGACACGCGCAGGGCCGGAATGGGCGGCCCCTGGTGGGTGAGCATGGCCACCAGGCGGCGGGCGTTGTTCTCGGACTTGAAGCGACCGAGGTCCACGTACCACTCGCCCTGGCCGACTGGCGCCACGTGCGGACTTGGCAAGGGCGGCGCCGCCGGCAGGGCGGCCAGATAGGCGTCCTGCGCCGGCGCGCTGGCGTCGATCGGCAGCGGGTAGCCGGCGTGCCGACCGGCATGCGCCTGCGCCAGGTCCAGGTCCACCAGCGCGGTGTCCTGCAGCCGATGGCGGGCGATGGCGGCCTCGATGGCGCGCGTCACGGCCGCCTCGCGGCGTGTGCCGGACATGGGTTTCACCGGCTCGTGCGCTTCCAGCAGCAGCCCGTCGGCGCCGACCCCGGCCAGGTAGGGCTGGTCGACCACGGTCACCGGCGTGCCGACCGGTACCGCCTCGAACAGCGGCGCAATGTCTTCCGGATACAGCTGCATGCAGCCGTGGCTGACGCGCATGCCGATGCCGGCCGGCTTGCTGGTGCCGTGGATCAGGATGCTGGACCAGCCCAGGCGCAGCGCATGGCTGCCGAGCGGATTTTCCGGTCCCGGTGGCACGACGGCCGGCAGCGGGTCGCCCTTGGCGGCGTGCTCGCGACGGATCGAGGCTGGCACGGTCCAGGCCGGTGCGGCATGCTTTTTGGCCACTTTTGTGCGGCCAAGTGGCGTCGCCCAGCCCTCGCGCCCGATGCCGATCGGGTGGGTGATGACCCGCGCCGGCTCGTCTTCGTGCCGCGGCGGGTAGTAATACAGACGGCGCGCCGCGAGGTTGATCACGATGCCCTCGCGCGGCGCATCGGGCAGCACATGGGCGGTGGGCAGCAGCACGCGCTGGCCGCTGGCGGGCGTCCACGGATCGATGCCCGGGTTGGCCGCCAGTATCTCGTCGTAGCCCAGATCGTAGGCGCGGGCGATGTCGAGCAGGGTTTCCTCGCCCTGCACGGTGGTGTATCGCAGCCGGCCAACGACGTCGGTGTCGTCCCGAAGCTCGAAGCTGTTGAGCGCGAACGGTTCCGGCGCTGGCGGCGCGGGCGCAAGTTGCGGCCGCTGCCGGGCACCCCAGCCGGCGCAGCCGGACAGCACAATCAACATCAGCGCCGCACCGGCCAGCCGCAGCAGCTGGGCCGGGCGGGCGGTGCGGTTCACGTCGAGACGGTTCATCGCTTCCCCAGCAGCCGGTGCAGCACCGCTTCGTACACGTCCGCCAACTGGTCGATTTCGGTCACTGGCGTGCATTCGTCCACCTTGTGGATGCTGGCGTTGCGCAGGCCAAGCTCGATCACCTCGGCGCCGGACGGTGCAATGAAGCGCCCGTCCGAGGTGCCGCCGCCGGTCGAAAGTGTCGGCTCGACGCCCAGTACCTCGCGCAGCGCCGCCTGCGTCGCCTCCAGCAGACGCCCGCCACGGGTGATGAACGGTTCGCCGCCCAGTGTCCAGTGCACCTCGCAGCGGGCGCCGCCTCGGGCCACGATGCCCTCGAAGCGGGCCTTGAGCGCCGCCGCGCCGGGCTGCGGCGGGAAGCGGAAGTTACAGTCGACGAGCAGCTCGCCGGGGATGACGTTGCCGGCGCCGGTGCCGGCGTGGACGTTCGAGATCTGAAAGCTGACGGGCGGGAAGGCCGGATCGTCGCCACCCCAGTCCTCGCTGCACAGCGCGGCCAGCGTCGGCGCGAAGGCGTGGACGGGATTGAGCGCCTTTTCCGGGTACGCCACGTGACCCTGCACGCCGTGCACGCGCAGGCGCGCCGACAGCGAGCCGCGCCGGCCGATGCGCAGCGTGTCGCCCAGGCGCTGGTCGCTGGACGGCTCGCCGATCAGGCAGCAGTCGATGGATTCGCCGCGCGCGGTCAGGGTTTCCATGACCCGCACGGTGCCGTCGACGGCGTCGCCTTCCTCGTCGCTGGTCAGCAGGAAACCGATCGAGCCTGCGGGGTGCGGGCAGGCCGCCAGGAAGCGCTCGCAGGCCACCACCATTGCCGCCAATGCGCCTTTCATGTCCGCAGCGCCGCGGCCGTACAGCAGGCCATCGCGGATTTCAGCCGCAAACGGGTCGCAGCACCAAGCGCCTGCATCGCCGACCGGCACCACGTCCGTATGGCCGGCGAACACGAACAGCGGGCCATCGGTGCCCCGCCTAGCCCACAGGTTGTCGACGGCGCCGAAGCGCATCGGCTCCAGGAGAAAGCCGAGCCGCGCCAGCCGCTGCCCCAGCAGTTCCTGGCAGCCGCCATCCTGCGGCGTGATCGAGGGGCGGCGGATCAGGGCCTGGGCGAGTTCGAGCGCCACGCTCATGTGCCGGCCTCAAGCAAGTCGGCCCAGGTGTCCGGCACGAAGCCGACCGTGATCGCCTCGCCGATCTGGACCACCGGCCGACGGATTAGCGTTGGCTGCGCCAGCAGCAGGGCGACCAGCGCGTCCTCATCGGTGATGGCTTGCTGCGTGGGTGTGAGCGCCCGCCAGGTGGTGCCGCTGCGGTTCACCAGCCGCGCGGCGCCCACTGCCGCCAGCCAGCGGCGCAGGACATCGGCTTGCAGGCCATCGCTGCGCAGGTCGTGAAACGGCATTTCGATGCCGCGCCCGGCGAACCAGGCGCGCGACTTCTTGACCGTGTCGCAGTTCTTGATGCCGTACAGGGTCATTCAGAATTCAGTCGCGCTGGCGGCCCGGGCCGTGATGGAACTCGTCGCGCCGGTTGGCGCTCGGGAACGGCGTGGCCGGCACCGGCACGCCCAGAAAATCGCACAGCGGCTCCCAGCCCTGCGAAACGTCGTAGGTCAGCAGGCGGTCGGCCGGCACGCTGCGCTGCACCGCGGCATTGTGAGCGGCGTAACGGGCCAGTACGTGGGCCTTGTCCAGGGGCCGGTTGTCGAAGGCGCGCTCGACGATGACGTCCTTGGCCATCACGCGCTGGCCGCGGGCGGCGTCGTCCTGCTGCGGCAGCGGTTGTTCCAGCGCCTTGAAGATGGTGTTGCTGATGCTGTCGTACCAGGACTCAGGGTCGCGCACGGTCAGGATGATCTTCGCGTTCGGGAAATCGTGCACCAGCTCGCGCCAGAAATGCACCGATGGCCAGTCCAACGTCGAGCGAAAGCCGCCCAGCAATTCGTCCCAGCCGACCGCTTCGCCACGCGCCCGGGCTTGCCAACGCGCCGCGTCGCCGGGGCGCTGGAACAGCTCCAGCATGTGGTGGCAGGGGCCGAAGCCCAGTTGCTCCAATGCCAGCTTGAGGCTGGCCGTACCGGTGCGGCCCAGGCCAACGCCGATCACGTCCAGGCGCGCCGTCCCGCTCACGGTCGCTGCCTCCACTCGCGCAGTTCGATGGCATTGCCGTCCGGATCGCTGATCTCGGCGCGGATGAAGGCCGGGGTTTCCATGGGCCCCCAGCTGGGCGTGACGCCGTGGGCCGACAGTTTTGCCAGTGTCTGCAGCATGTCGCCGACCTCGAAGGCCATCAGCCGGTAGCCGATGCGCTCACCGGTCTGCGCCAGGGCCTCGGCGCCCGGCACCCGCACCAGCTCCACGGCCGAGTCGCCGATCTTGATGTAGGCGATTTCGCTCACGCCGGGTGTGTCAACGGCGTAACGCTGGGCCAGACTGCCCTCCAGAACGGTGGTGTAGAAGTCCAGACTGCGTTCGAAATCGCTGGGGATGAGTTCGACGTGGTCGAGTCGTTTCAGCATGCGGGGCTCCTCCGTCGCCGCTTCCACAGCGGCCGATTATGGCACCGCGGGAGGGGGGCGCCTCGGTTGTGCATCCGGCGGGATCGGTGCGCGTGGTCCGTATTGCCGGTGCTTACGGGGTTTGCGCGGTGCAGCGCCCGTGCGCCGCCGCGAGGGTGTTCTCCAGCAGCAATGCGATGGTCATCGGCCCGACGCCGCCGGGCACCGGAGTGATCCAGGCCGCGCGCCTGCGGGCGCCTTCGAAGTCGACGTCGCCGCGCAGGCTGCCGTCCGGCAGGCGGTTGATGCCGACGTCGATGACGGTCGCGCCGGGGGCGATCCAGTCGCCGGGGACCAGGCCCGGCTTGCCGACCGCAACCACCAGCAGCTGTGCGCGCTCGACATGCGCTTTCAGGTCGTGCGTGAAGCGGTGGCAGATGGTCACCGTGGCGCCGGCCAGCAGCAGTTCCAGTGCCACCGGCCGGCCGACGATGTTGGAGGCGCCCACCACCACCGCGTGCTGGCCGCGGACCGGAATCTCGTAATGCTCCAGCAGGCGCATGATGCCGCGCGGCGTGCACGGCCGCAGGCCCGGCAGGCGCTGCACAAGACGCCCGACGTTGTAGGGGTGAAAGCCGTCCACGTCCTTGGCCGGATCGATCCGCTCCAGCACCACTTCCGGCTGGATGTGATTCGGCAGGGGCAGTTGCAGCAGGATGCCGTCCACGGCCGGGTCGGCGTTCAGCCGGTCAATCAGGGCAAGCAGATCCGCTTCGCGGGTGTCGGCCGGCAGGTCGTGGGCAACGGACGCCATGCCGACTTCCTGGCAGGCGCGCCGCTTGTTGCGCACGTACACCTGCGAGGCGGTATCGCTGCCCACCAGCAGCACGGCCAGGCCCGGCGGGCGTCCATGCCGGGCGGTGAAAGCCGCGGTGCGGGCCGCCAGCGCCGTGCGCAGCGCGGCCGCCACGCCTTTGCCGTCGATGATGCGGGCTGGCATATGGGAGTTTGGTCAGGTGTCGGGGCGCGCAATGATCGCATGCGGCCCGAAAGCGGGCCAAGGCACGGCTTGTTCGGTCCGGGCAATCAGGACTAAAATGGTCCACAACTTCATTTCGACCCGACCTCATACACGAGCCCAGCCCGCATGCTGCGCGTAAGCAAACTGACCGACTATGCCACGGTAGTGATGGGTCATCTGGCCGCCGCGGCGGATCAGGTGCACTCGGCCTCCGAGGTGGCGCAGGGCACGGGCATTGCCCTGCCGACCACCAGCAAGGTGCTCAAGGCGCTGGTGCGGGCGGGCCTGCTGCGCTCGGCGCGCGGGCAGGGCGGTGGTTACATCCTGGCGCGCCCGGCGGAGCAGATTTCGGTGGCGCAGATCGTTCGCAGCTTCGAGGGGCCGGTGGGTCTGACCGAATGCGGCAGCAGCGAGGGGCTGTGCGTGCAGGAATCGGTGTGCTCCATCCGCGGCAACTGGCAGCGCATCAATCAGCTGGTGCTGGCGGCGCTGGAGGCCATGACCCTGGCCGACATGATCCGCCCGGCGCCAACACCGATCCGCCCGCTGGCGCGACCGCACACCGCGCAACCGGGCCTGATTCGAGCGGGGACTCCGTAGATGAACACCACGACCGACATTGGCCACTTTCTGGAACGCGACTACAGCGCGGGCTTCGTGTCGAACATCGACGCCGACACGTTGCCGCCGGGGCTGAACGAGGACGTGATCCGTCTGATCTCGGCCAAGAAGGGCGAGCCGGAATTCATGCTCGCCTGGCGCCTGGAGGCGTATCAGCACTGGCTCAAGATGACGCCGCCCGAGTGGGCGCATGTGCATTACCCGGCGGTGGACTTTCAGGACATCGTCTATTACTCGGCGCCCAAGTCCCAGTCGGACGGCCCCAAGAGCCTGGACGAGGTTGATCCGGAGCTGCTGGCCACGTTCGAGAAGCTGGGCATCCCGCTGCACGAACGGGCCGCGCTGGCCGGCGTGGCGGCCGAGGCCGGGCCTGGCGTGGCCGTGGATGCGGTGTTCGACAGCGTGTCGGTCGGCACCACGTTCAAGAAAAAGCTGGCCGAGCACGGCGTGATCTTCTGCTCGTTCTCGGAGGCCGTGCAGGACCACCCGGAACTGGTGAAGAAATACCTGGGCAGCGTGGTGCCGTCGGCCGACAACTTCTACGCGGCGCTCAATGCCGCCGTGTTCACGGACGGCTCGTTCGTGTACATCCCGCCGGGCGTGCGCTGCCCGATGGAGCTGTCCACCTATTTCCGCATCAACGCCGCCAAGACCGGCCAGTTCGAGCGCACGCTGATCGTGGCCGACGTCGGCAGCCACGTGTCGTACCTGGAAGGCTGCACGGCGCCGATGCGCGACGAGAACCAGCTGCACGCCGCGGTGGTGGAGCTGGTGGCCCTGGACGACGCCCAGATCAAGTACTCGACGGTGCAGAACTGGTATCCGGGCGATGCCGAGGGTCGCGGCGGCATCTACAACTTCGTCACCAAGCGCGGCGACTGCCGCGGCCGCAACGCCAAGATTTCCTGGACGCAGGTCGAGACCGGCTCGGCCATCACCTGGAAGTACCCGTCCTGCGTGCTGACCGGGGACAACTCGGTCGGTGAGTTCTATTCGGTGGCGCTGACCAACAATTTTCAGCAGGCCGACACCGGCACCAAGATGATCCATGTCGGCAAGAACACGCGCAGCACCATTATTTCCAAAGGCATTTCGGCCGGCCGCGGCAGCAACGCCTACCGCGGCCTGGTCAAGGTGCTGCGCGGCGCGCAGGGCGCGCGCAACTACACGCAGTGCGACTCGCTGCTGATCGGCAGCCGCTGCGGCGCGCACACCTTTCCGTACATCGAGGTGCAGGAGCCGACCGCCACGGTCGAGCACGAGGCGACCACCTCCAGGATCGGCGAGGACCAGCTGTTCTACTGCCGCCAGCGTGGCATCGGCGAGGAGGACGCGGTGTCGATGATCGTCAACGGCTTCTGCAAGGAAGTCTTCAAGGAACTGCCGATGGAATTCGCCGTCGAGGTGCAGCGCCTGCTGGGCGTGAGTCTGGAAGGCAGCGTCGGTTAAACGGAATCAGTCAGGGCACGTCATGCCAGTCATGCTTGAAATCAAAGGGTTGCGCGTCGCAGTGGATAAAAAGGAGATCCTGCGCGGCCTGGACCTGTCCATCGGCGCCGGTGAGGTGCACGCCGTCATGGGCCCGAACGGCTCGGGCAAGAGCACGCTCGCCAACGTCATCGCCGGGCGCGATGGCTACCAGGTGCTGGGCGGCAGCGTCACCTACCGTGGCCAGGACCTGTTGGCGCTGGCGCCCGAATACCGCGCCCGCGCCGGCGTGTTCCTGGGCTTCCAGTACCCGGTCGAGATTCCGGGTCTGTCGACGGCGGTGTTCCTGCGCGCGGCGGTCAACGCCCGGCGCAAGCACCGCGGCGAGGAAGAACTCGACGCCATGGATTTTCTGGTCATGGTCAAGGGCCGCATGAAGGAGCTGGGCATCCGCGAGGACTTCCTGCAGCGGGCCATCAACGAGGGCTTTTCCGGCGGCGAGAAAAAGCGTGCCGAGATTTTCCAGATGGCGCTGCTGGAGCCGGAACTGGTGCTGCTGGACGAGATCGACTCCGGCCTCGACATCGACGCGCTCAGGGTGGTTTCCGAGGGCATCAACCGCCTGCGTGCCCCGGATCGGGCCATGCTGCTGGTGACGCACTACCGGCGGCTGCTCGACTACGTGCCGCCGGACCGTATCCACGTACTGTCGGAGGGCCTGATCGTGCGCTCCGGCGGTCCGGAGCTGGCCGGTGAACTGGAACAGAGCGGCTACGGCTGGCTGCGTGCGGAGGCGGCCTCCGCATGAGCGCGCTGGCGCACTGGCAGGCGCAGTACGCGCAGCGCAGCGGCGGCGCTGAGCCGGCCTGGTTGCTGGAACTGCGCGAGGCGGCCTGGAGCGGTTTTTCGGCGCGCGGCCTGCCCGGCCGGCGCGACGAGGACTGGAAGTACACGCGCCTGGCGGCACTGGAACGCTTCGCGCCCAAGGCGCCGCTGGCGCTGACGGATCTGCCGGCGATCGCGCCCACTGACGGCGCGCTGCTGGTGTTCGCCGGCGGGCGGCTGGTGCCACAGTGGTCGCGTCTGCCGGTAACGCCCGATGTTGAAGTATCGAATCTGGCCGCGGCGCTGGCCACCGACGGCGATGCCCTGCGCTCGCGGCTGCGACTGGAAGGCCCGCAACGCCCGTTCGCCACCCTCAACCAGGCCCTGTTCGAGGACGGCCTGTGGCTGCGCCTGGCGCCCGGCGCGCGTCTTGCCGAGCCCCTGCACGTGGTGCACGTGGGCGGCGTGGCGCAGTCATCCGCGCACCTGCGCCTGCTGATCGAACTGGGCGAGCACAGCGAGGCGCTGGTGGTGGAGCACTACCTAGGTGCCGGCACGGACGCCTACCATGTCAACGTGCTGGCGCAGGCCACGCTGGCGCCGGGCGCACGCCTGCGGCGCGTCACGCTGCTCACCGAAGGGCCGGCGGCGATTCATGTCGGCGATTTTCGGGTGCGCGTGGGCCGCGATGCGCGCTTCGAGTCGCACGCGCTGGCGGCCGGCGGCGGCCTGGTGCGGCAGGACATCGACGTCAACCTGGACCAGCCGGGCGGCGAATGCAGCTTGCGCGGTCTGTACACGGCGGGCTCCGGCGAGCACGTGGACTTCCATACCCGCATCGAGCACATCGCCCCGCACTGCCGCAGCGAGGAGACCTACAAGGGCCTGATCGGCGGTACCGGCCGGGCGGTGTTCAACGGCCGGGTGCACGTGCATCCGGGCGCCGACAAGACCGATTCGGCCATGACCTGCGCCAACCTGCTGCTGTCGAATCGCGCCGAGGTGGACGCCAAGCCGGAACTCGAGATCTACGCCGACGACGTCAAGTGCAGCCACGGCGCCACCGTCGGCCAGCTCGACGAGGCGCAGGTGTTCTATCTTCGGTCCCGCGGCATCGCCGAAGCGGCCGCCCGCGAGCTGCTGATGACGGCTTTCGCCCGCGACGCGCTCGGTGGCCTGGACGTGCGCCTGCAGGACGCGGTCGCCGCCTTGATCGACGCGCGCCTGCCCCAGCTCTGACCGGTTTCGAATCATGACCATCGCAAGCTACAGCGCCCATCGACAAGACTTTCCGGCCGCCCGCTGGCGGGCCGACTTCCCGCTGCTGCAGCGCAGCGTGCGCGGCCAGCCGCTGGCGTATCTGGACAACGCCGCCACCACGCAAAAGCCGCAGGCGGTCATCGACGCCGAGGCGCGTTATTACCGCGAGATCAACGCCAACATTCACCGCGGCGTGCACTGGCTGTCCGAGCAGGCCACCGCGGCGCACGAAGGTGCGCGCGAGCGTGTGCGGAGCTTTTTGAATGCCCGCGAGACGGCCGAGATCATCTTCGTGCGCGGCACCACCGAGGCCATCAACCTGGTGGCGCAAAGCTACGGCCGGGCCAATCTTGGCCCCGGCGACGAGGTGTTGATCACCGGTCTTGAGCACCACTCCAACATCGTGCCCTGGCAGCTGCTGTGCGCGCAGACCGGCGCCGTGCTCAAAGTGGCGCACATCGACGACACCGGCAGCGTGCGCATGGACGAGTTTCGCCGGCTGCTGGGCGGGCGCACCCGGCTGGTGGCGGTGGCGCACGTGTCCAATGCACTGGGCACCATCAACCCGGTGCACGAGATGATCGATCTGGCCCACGCCCAAGGCGTACCGGTGCTGGTCGACGGCGCGCAGGCGGTGGCTCACACGCCGGTCGACGTGCAGGCGCTGGACTGCGATTTCTATGCCTTCTCCGGCCACAAGCTGTACGCGCCGACCGGCATCGGCGCGCTGTACGGCCGGCGCGCGTTGCTGGAGGCCATGCCGCCCTGGCAGGGCGGCGGGGACATGATCCGCACCGTCAGCTTCGAGGGCAGCACCTGGAACGACCTGCCGTTCAAGTTCGAGGCCGGCACGCCGGACATTGCCGGCGCCATCGGCCTGGGTGCCGCCATCGAGTATCTGAGCGAGGTCGGTCTGGAGGCGGTGGCCGCCTACGAGCATGAGCTGCTGGTCTACGGCACGGCACTGTTGCAGGAGATTCCCGGCCTGCGGATGATCGGCACGGCCGCCCACAAGGCCGCCATCCTGTCGTTCGTGATCGACGGCCTGCACGCCCACGACATCGGCACCGTGCTCGACACCGAGGGCGTCGCCATCCGCGCCGGCCATCACTGCGCCATGCCGGTGATGGAGCATTTCGGCGTACCGGCCACGGCGCGCGCGTCGCTGGCTTTCTACAACACCCGTGAGGACTTGGACCGGCTGGCGCAGGCCCTGCGCCGGGCCGTGGAGATGTTTGTCCGATGAGCAGCTTGCGCGACCTGTATCAGGAACTGATCGTCGACCACAACAAGAACCCGCGCAACTACGGGGTTCTGGTCGATGCGAATCGGCAGGCCCACGGCTACAACCCGCTGTGCGGCGACAAGATCACCGTCTACCTGCACCTGGACGGCGACCGCATCACCGACGTGCGCTTCGAGGGCGCCGGCTGCGCCATCTCGACCGCCTCCGCGTCCCTGATGACGCAGGCCATCAAGGGCAAGACCGTGCCCGAGGCCGAAGCCATGTTTCACGACTTTCACGCCATGGTCACCGGCGAGGACCCGCGCGAGGAGACCGCCGACAAGCTCGGCAAGCTGGCCGTGCTGGCCGGCGTGCGCGAGTTCCCGTCGCGCGTGAAATGCGCCACGCTGGCCTGGCACACCCTGCACAACGCCGCCCATGGCGACGCCACGCCGGCCAGGACCGAATGATCGCCGCGTCCATCCCCCACCCGAGAATCCTGCCGTGACCGAACGCGAAACCGTCGTCCTGAGCCGAGACTGCAAGGCCCTGTTCGTGCCGCTGGGCATCCAGGTGAACGCCAAGAAAGGCACCGAGGTCACGCTCCTGCAGCAACTGGGCGGCAGCTACACGGTGCTGCTGGAAGGCCAGATGGCGCGCATCGACGCCAAGGACGCGGATGCGCTCGGCAAGACGCGGGTGCCGCTGCCGGCCGAGAACTTTCACGGCGCCGTTTCGCAGCAGGCGGTCGAGGATCTGGTCTGGCAGCACCTTCGCACCTGCTACGACCCGGAGATTCCGGTTGATATCGTGGAACTGGGCCTCATCTACGGGTGCGATGTCGAATCGATCGGCAAGGATCGCTACCGGGTCGAGGTCAAGATGACCCTGACCGCGCCCGGCTGCGGCATGGGTGATGTGATCGCCGAGGACGTGAAGGAAAAGCTGCTGGTCATCCCCGGCGTGGCCGAGGCGAATGTCGAGGTGGTGCTCGACCCGCCGTGGACCGCCGACATGATGAGCGAAGCCGCCCGTCTGCAAACCGGCATGATGTAAGGAGCCCAGAGCATGAACATTCGACTGACCGAAGCGGCCGCCAAACGGGTGGCGCACATCCTGGCCGGCCAGCAGCCGCCGATGCTGCGCCTTGGCGTGCGCAAGAGCGGCTGCTCGGGCTATGCCTACGTGGTGGAGCCGGCGCAGCAGATCAACGACGACGACCTGCAGTTCGACGACCAGGGCGTGCGCCTGGTGGTGTCCCGCGACAGCCTGCCGATCCTGGACGGCATGGAACTGGACTACCGCAAGGAAGGCCTCAACGAGGCCTTCAAGTTCAACAACCCCAACGTCAAGGACAGCTGCGGCTGCGGCGAGAGCTTCAGCGTCTGAGGGGTCTGGACAATCGGGCCTGCGGGTTCCGGCTCTGATACGGGATTGACGCAACCGCGGTTAGTCCAACAAGGGCTATTCTTATTTTTCGGATTAACCAAAAAAAGGCCGTGGTCCGTGCCCCATTACAGCCCGGCCAAATGTCTCAGAAACGTCTCGATTCGGGCCGCGCCTAGCCCACGCGGGTGCCCACTGCCGTGGAACAGCACGAATCGCCGCACGCAATCGACATACGCATCCTGGGTGCGGACGGTGTAGTGCAACCGCCGGATGCGGGCACGCACCTTGTCCAGCAGCTTCGGTTCGGGTGCCCCGCCGGAGGTGTGATCGCCACATGTTTTGGGGGGCGGTTTCAAGTCTGAAGTGCAACACCCTACCCGGAGTAAGGTGCTGCCATGGAAAAACAACGTTCGTACACGCAGCTGCGGCCTGAGGATCGGGTCGTCATTGCCGGCATGACTCGACTGGGGGCCAGTGTGCGGGCCATGGCCCGCACACTGGAGCGCTCGCCCTCGACCATCAGCCGCGAGCTGGCCCGCAACCGCGGGCCCGATGGGCGCTATGCCAGTCAGGCCGCCGACGCACTGTTTGGCGCCCGGCGAGCCGCTACCCGGCCGCCGCGTAAGCTGGACCTGCACTCCGTTTGCTGGGGCGTAGTGCGCACCCTGCTGGACTGGAAATGGTCCCCGCAGCAGATTGCCGCTACCCTCAAACGGGTCTACCCCGACGATCCGGTCCAGCACGTGTCCCACGAGACGATCTACACGGCGATCTACGCCCAGCCGCGCGGCGAACTGCGCCGCCAGCTGATCGCCTGCCTGCGCCACGGCCGCAGCACACGTCGGCCACGCACGGGCGGCACCGACCGGCGCGGCCAGATCCCGGACATGATCAGCATTCACGTGTGGGCGCCCCAGATCAACGACCGGGTGATGCCCGGCCACTGGGAGGGCGACCTGATCAAGGGCGCCGGTAACGCCTCCGCCGTGGGCGTGCTGGTGGAGCGCACCAGTCGCCTGGTGCTGCTGGCCAGGATGGACGACGCCACCGCCGCCTCGGCGCTGGCCGGCTTCACGGCCAAGCTCAATGCGATCCCCGCGCCGCTGCGCCACAGCCTGACCTACGATCAGGGTAAGGAGATGACCCGCCATCGCGACCTGACGCGCGCCACGCACGTACAGGTCTACTTCTGCGACCCGCACAGCCCCTGGCAGCGGGGCACCTGCGAGAACACCAACGGGTTGATCCGCCAGTACCTGCCCAAGGGCACGGACCTGTCGGTGCACACGCAAGACGACCTGGACGCCATCGCCGACAGCCTGAACACCCGCCCGCGGGCGATCCACCACTGGCAAACGCCGCTGCAGGTCTTCGCCCAGGCCCTGGCCAATGCTCATCAACCTTCACCCAGCCTTCATTGAAGACTGTGTTGCACTTCGGATTTGAGAACGCCGGGTGTATTGCCATGTTGACACCATGGCCAAGCACGCAGTAGCCTCGCTTGACGGAGTATTAGGCACCCCGGAGGCGCAAAAAAAGACGCCTTTTGGTGTGTCTATTTATAGTTATCGGCATCAAATATTCAGTAAGAAGGTAGTGATCTCATGCAAAACGAATATACAGCGGTTGTAAAACAGGAAGACGACTGGTGGGTGGGCTGGATCGAGGAAATCCCCGGCGTAAATTGCCAGGAAAAAACCTACGCGGAATTGAAAGAGACTTTGGAGGTTACTCTAAAAGAGGCATTGGAATTCAACCGCAAGGACGCATTGACCGCTGCCGGCAGCGGCTACAAGGAAGAAAAAATTGCCATATGAAGAGAAATGAACTTCTCAAGTATCTGCGCAGCCAAGGATGCGATCTTTTACGAGAAGGTGGTAAGCATTCGTGGTGGCATAATCCAGCGCAAAATAAGCGGTCGGCGGTTCCTCGGCATGCCGAAATCAAGGACATCCTAGCGAGAAAGATATGCAAAGACCTTGGTATAGAGCCAGTAAAATAGCCGCTAACAAGGCGCTGCACTTGACCGTTTTCTCGCTGCGCTCAAAAACGGCAAGTGAGCTTTGTCGTTATGTTTTCGGTAGAGATTGTGCGTAAAGAAGAGATTAATAATGAGTTGAAAGATCTCACGTTCGATTTCTTTTACTGGTTTTCGCAGTTTGAATTTGCTCTGAAAGAGAGAAAATGCCTAAAGCGGGATGGCATTGGAGATAACGCTGAGCCAGATTGGGATAAGTTTATTGACCAGAACAAGCAGGCTTTTCAGCATACAGATGAGACGAGAAATCTTCTGGAGCTCAACCCTAAAAGGCAAAAAGTCAGTGAAAACTCCGGTTTGGAATGGAAAAGCGTCGGTTTAGATGACTGCGATTCAGAATTGTGTAAGGTAGTTCGTCCGCTAAAAACCATTAGAAATAATCTATTTCATGGTGGGAAGCACGGCGCTGAAGGCTGGGATAACCCTAAAAGAACTAAAGAGTTATTGGTGGTTGGGAAAACTATATTGGATCAACTGGCCGGGATAGCAGGTTTTGAAGCCGACTATACGCAGTACTACTAAGAAAATAACAATGCCATGCACGCGACAAGCGCGTGATGGCGGGCGTTGAGGCTGTAGAAAACCCCGCAAATTGCTATAGCGGGCGATAATCAGGGCCATCGGGATCAGCCGGGAGGGTGGTGGGGATGGCGCGGTTCAAACCGGTTCACCAGGGTTTGCAGCTGCTGCCGGTCGATTTCGATAAGCAGCTACAGGCTCACCCCAACTACGGGCTACGGCAGCACAGTCTTGTTGAAGAATTCGTCGGCCAACGCAGGATCGAGACGCTTCAACTGTCGATGAGCCTCCATGACCTTGCTGGTCTGGCCTGCTTGCCTATAGGCGACGCCCAGGTTGTTCCAAGCGTGGGCATATTCCGGATTGATGCGCAGGGCCTGCAGGTAGGCTTCGATCGCCTTGGCCGTCTGGCCTGCTTGCCCATAGGCGACGCCCAAGTTGTTCCAAGCCTCGGCCTGTTCCGGATTGATGCGCAGTGCCTGCTGGAAGGCTTCGATCGCCTTGGTCGTCTGGCCTGCTTGCCCATAGGCGATGCCCAGGTCGTTCCAAGCCTCGGCCTGTTCCGGATTGATGCGCAGTGCCTGCTGGTAGGCTTCGATCTCCTTGGTCGTCTGGCCTGCGTTCCTATAGGCGACGCCCAGGTTGTTCCAAGCCTTGGCATGTTCCGGATTGATACGCAGTGCCTGCTGGAAGGCTTCGATCGCCTTGGCCGTCTGGCCTGCTTGCCTATAGACGACGCCCAGGTTGTTCCAAGCCTCGGCCTGTTCCGGATTGATGCGCAGGGCCTGCTGGAAGGCTTCGATCGCCTTGGTCGTCTGGCCTGCTTGCCCATAGGCGAAGCCCAGGCTGTACCAAGCCATCGAATCTTGTGATTGTGCCCGTGTCCAGGCCTGTGCGTGTTTCAGCAGTCCCGGCCAGTCTTTCTCGCCCTCAAGCTCCAACGCCTTGTTGAGCCACGAGATCGCGGGCTGCGCGGTCGGCTTCGTGCTGCGCTGCGGCAGTGCCTTGATCCACTCCACCGGCACGGCGAAGTTCAACTGCTGTCCGCCACCGAGGTAGAAGGTCGGCAGGCCGATCAGCCGTCCTTCTTCATCGAACAGCCCGCCGCCGCTGGAACCGGGCGAGATCGGTGCGCTGATTTGCAGGTAGCGCCCGCCCGTCACTTCGCGCAAGCTGGAGATGATGCCTTCGGACAGCGTGAGTTCCAGCCCCTGCGGTGCACCGATGGCGAAGACCTTCTGCCCGACCTTGAGCGGTTTTGTGCTGCCCAGCACTGCCGCAGGCGCATCGAAACCCGTGACGTTCAGGCTGCACACGTCGTGGTCGTAGTCGGAATGCTTGAGCGTGGCCGAATACTCCCGTCCCCGGTGCTCGACCGACAGCGTGGCGGATTTCTCGATGACGTGGCAGTTGGTGACGATCTCATCCTTCGAGAGCACCACGCCGCTGCCGAGGCTCTGGGGCTTGCCCTGGTTGTCCATGCCATGCACCACGACGATGCTGGACGAGACGGACTCGAACAGTTCGGTGGGCGATTTCGCCTGAACGACTGCCGAAACGGGCAAGGCAGCAAGTGCCATAACAACGGAAAAAAATCGGATCACGGTGCGTCATCCTCGGCCAAGTATCGGAAGGGCAGAATCGTAACTCGCTGTAGCGCTGAATAAATCCATCCGCCGCTTCAAGGGGGCAGCCCGCCGTAGGCTGGGAGAAGGCTGCCAAGCCGTAACCCATCACCCGGGGCCGGGCGCACGCCTGCCCCTGGCAGTCCGGCTGCGTGTACCTACTCTTGCGAATTGGTGGGTTTCGCGGCGCTCTGCCCATCCGACGCGCTGTCCTGCGGGCTGCGGCTCTGATACGGGACTGACGCAGCCCGTTGCGGCAGGTCCTTCCTTCGCTGGTGCAACCGACGAGGGCCGCTGCAGATCGCGGGGCCCGATCAGGCCAGCGCGGCCTCGATATCCGCCTCGATCTTGTCGGGCTTGGTGGCCGGCGCGTAGCGTTTGATGACCTTGCCGTCGCGGCCGACCAGGAACTTGGTGAAATTCCACTTGATGGCCTCGCTGCCGAGCACCCCCGGCGCCGCGGACTTGAGCAGGCGATACAGCGGGTGGGCACCGTCGCCGTTGACCTCGATCTTCTCGAACATCGGGAAGCTGACGTCGTAGCGGGTGCTGCAGAAATTGGCGATTTCCTGCGCGTCGCCCGGCTCCTGCTTGCCGAACTGGTTGCACGGAAAGCCCAGAATCTGCAAGCCGCGATCCTTGAACTTGCGATACACCGCTTCGAGTGCCTGGTACTGCGGCGTGAAGCCGCACTTGCTGGCGGTGTTCACGATCAGCAGGGCCTTGCCCTTGAACTGGTCCAGCGTCACGGGCTCGCCGTTCAGCCGTTTTGCTTCGACGTCGTAGATGCTTGCCATGGGGACGCCTCCTGGGCGAGGTTTAGCGTCAGGGTGGTCGCTGTCGGCCGTTTGTCATCGGGGCGGTCGCGCCGGTCCTGCGGCGGTCGGTATTCCGGCGCGTCGGCTGCCGCCGCAGTGGCCATGTCCGATAGTACGGCTGGAGCCTGCGCCGCGCATGCGGCGGGTCGCATCGAGGCTCCGCCGATCGAGGCCGCCTTCCATGTCGGGGCTTGGCGGGCCGTTCATCCGCTGTGGCATGATTGCGCCGCATTTCCCCCGCCGCTTATCGACCCGCCCCGCCGACCCAGCATGACCGTGCGGTCCCGCCAAGCCTTACCGAAGTTGCTGACGCTGCTGCTGGCCTTGTTGCTGGTGGCATTGCAGACGGGCGGCATGCTGCACGCGCTGGGCCATCTGTCGCACGACCAGCGGACCGACTCACCCGCGGTGCCGCAGCATGCGGTGTGCGTGCTGTGCGTGGCCTATGTCGGCCACGACGGCGCACTGGCGCCGGCACCGCCGGCGGTCGTGTCCCTGGACACGGTCGCACCGGCACCGGTCGCGCTGCGGCCCCACGTTTTCCTTCCTCCTGTTGCTCTCCCGTATCAGGTTCGCGCGCCGCCGGCATACGCCGTCGTCTGAAACCTGATCGGCGGCCATCGGCCGCCGCGACCAATGGCCCGTTTGTCGGGCCGTCACGGGAGTGTTTCCATGTTCCATCGTCTGTTGCTTGCAGCAGGCCTCGCTATCGTGTTGGCGAGCCCTGCCAGGGCCGCATCGCCGGATGAAATATCCGCCCTGCGGGCCGAGTTCGATCGCAAATTCCAGTCCCTGCAAGCCGACTACGAGGCGCGCCTCAAAGTGCTGGAGAGCCGCGTGCAGACGGCCGAAATCAAGGCCGACAACGCCCAGCAGGATGCCGCCGCGAATGCCAGTCCGCCGCCGGTCTCGTCCAACGCCTTCAATCCCGACATTTCGCTGATCCTGCAGGGTGCCTACATCGACCGCGCCGGCGGCGAGCGGCCGATCACCGGTTTCATGCCGGCCGGCGAGCACGCGCACGGCGAGCGCGGCTTCACCCTGGACCACACAGAGGTGGTGGCCAGCGCCAACGTCGATCCGTACTCGCGCGCCTTCGTCAATCTGGCGCTGGCGGACGAAGAAGTCGAGGTCGAGGAAGCCTGGTTCCAGAGCCTGCGTCTGGGCCACGGGCTGACGGTCAAGGGTGGCCGCTTCCGGTCCGGCATCGGTTACCAGAACGAAAAACACCCGCACGCCTGGGACTTTGCCGACAACAACCTGATGTACTCGGCGCTGTTCGGCGAAGCGCTGAAACAGGACGGTGTGCAAGTGCGCTGGCTGGCGCCGACCGAGCTGTTCCTGGAACTGGGCGCCGAAGTGGCCAAGGGACAGTTCTTTCCCGGCTCGGATGGCGGCGCGGACAAGAACGGCGCCGGCGCCTGGGCCGCTTTTGCCCATGTCGGTGGCGATGTCGGTATCGCGCATTCCTGGCGCGCCGGCGTGTCCTACCTGCGCGCATCGCCCCGGGAGCGTGAGGCCTTCCTGGACGACATCAATGACTTCGAGGCGCTGACGGCGTTCTCGGGCCGGTCCAGTGCCTGGCTGGCCGACTTCGTCTGGAAATGGGCGCCGGACGGCAATCCGCGGCAGCGCAATTTCATCTTCGCGGCGGAGTATTTCGATCGCGACGAGGACGGGGACCTGCTGTGCCAGGACGATTCCGCGGCGGGCGGCGCCTGCCTGGGTCTGACGGACCGCTATGACAGCGCCCAGTCGGGCGGCTACGTGCAGGCCATCTATCAGTTCATGCCGCGCTGGCGCACCGGCCTGCGCTATGACCGGCTGGATGGGGGGTCGGTCGATTTGGGCGCCAACGGGGCCTTCTTCGACAGCGCCGATTTCGACCCGAGCCGCTGGAGCCTCATGACCGACTACTCGCCCTCGGAGTTCTCGCGCTTTCGGCTGCAATTCGCACGGGACAAGTCGTTCCAGGATGACCCCGACAATCAGGTCATCCTGCAATACATCATGAGCATCGGCGCGCACGGCGCCCACAAATTCTGAAGGAAAACGACCATGAAGCACTTGATAGCCATGAGCTTGATCCTGCTGGGCCTGGCCGCTCCCGCGGCCCGGGCGGCGCTCAACGTGCTGAGCTGCGAGCCGGAATGGGCCGCGTTGGCCCAGGAACTGGGCGGCGATTTGGTAGAAGTCAGTTCCGCCACCACCGCGCTGCAGGATCCGCACCATATCGAGGCACGCCCGTCCCTGCTGGCCCGGGCGCGCCGCGCGGACCTGCTGATCTGCACTGGCGCCGAGCTGGAGACCGGCTGGCTGCCGCTGTTGCAGCGCGAGGCCGGCAATGCGCGCATCCAGCCCGGCCAACCGGGTTATTTCGAAGCGGCGCGCTTTGCCCGCATCATCGAGCGGCCGACGGCGCTCAATCGGGCGCAGGGCGACGTGCACGCCGCCGGTAACCCGCACCTGCATCTGGACCCGCGCAACATTGCCCGGGTGGCGGACGGTATGGCCAAGCGCCTGGCCGACCTGGACCCGGCAAACGGCGCCCGCTATGCGCAGCGCAACGCGGACTTCCAGGGCCACTGGGCGGCGGCTATGGCGCGCTGGGAGCAGCAGGGCGCGCGCCTGCGGGGCGCGCCAGTGGTGGTGCATCACCGTAACCTGAGTTACCTCGTCGACTGGTTGGGTCTGGCCGTGATCGGCGAGCTCGAGCCCAAGCCCGGCATGGAGCCGACCGCCGGCCACCTTGCCGAATTGCTCGAGACGCTCAAGGCCACGCCGGCCAGAATGGTGCTGCGCGCTGCCTACGAGTCGCCCAAGGCGTCCGCGTGGCTGGCCAGCCGGGCCAATATCCCGGCCATGGAACTGCCCTACACGGTCGGCGGCTCGCCGGGCGCAAAGGATCTGTTAGGTCTGTTCGACGACACCCTGAATCGCCTGTTGCAGGCCGCGCCATGACCCTTGACGGCCTGCAACCGACCATCCTGCTGCCGGCCTTTGCCGCCGGCCTGCTGGTGCTGGCCAGCCATGTGCCGCTGGGCAGGGAGGTGCTGCGCAGGGGGATCATCTTCATTGATCTGGCCATCGCGCAGATCGCGGGTCTGGGTATCGTCATTGCGAGCACGCTCGGCTTCGAGGTGAACGGCTGGCGCACCCAGCTCAGCGCGGTGATCGCCGCCCTGGCCGGCGCGCTGTGCCTGCGCTGGATGGAGAAGAAAAACCCGGCGCACCTGGAAGCGGTGATCGGCGTCAGCTTCGTGGCAGCGGCCTGCGCCGCCATCCTGTTGATGAGCCACGACCCGCACGCCGGCGAGCACCTGCAGGATTTGCTGGTCGGGCAGATTCTGTGGACCACCTGGGCCGGCCTGCTGCCGCTGGCGCTGGTCACGGCCGGCGTGTTGGCAGGCTGGTTCGGCGGCAATCTGAAAGCCTCGCCGCTCGGCTTCTATCTGCTGTTCGCGCTCACCATTACGGCCTCGGTGCAGGTGGTCGGCGTGTACCTGGTATTCGCCAGCCTGATCGTGCCGGCACTGGCGGCGGGGCGGCTGTGGCGCGCGTATGCGATTGGGATTGCCGGCTACGCAATGGGACTGACGGCGTCGGGACTGTTGGACCTGCCGGCCGGGGCGACAGTGGTGCTGGCGTTGGTGGTTGTGGCGGCGCTCAGCGCGGCATTGGTGCCGGCCGGGAATCACGCGCAGCCCTGAGCGGGTTTCACGCCGGCATCCGGCGCGCCAATCCGCTATGCGCTGCGCTTCATGCGAGCGCCGATGCGCGCCACCTGGACCACGTTGCCCCGGGTCTGCACGATTTCGACCGGGTACTCGCCCAGCAACAGGCTGGTGGCGGGCGTGGGGATGTCTTCCAGGTGCTCCAGGATGGCGCCGTTCAGGGTCTTGGCGTCGCTCAGGGGCAGGTCCCAGCCCATGGTACGGTTCAGTTCCCGCACGCTGGCGCTGCCGGCCACCAGATAGGAACCATCCGGTTGCGGGTGCACGTCGGTTTTGGCTGCCGTCGGCGTGTCGGTGAACTCGCCGATGATCTCGCCCAGGATGTCCTCGACCGTGACCAGGCCGACGGTGTCGCCGTACTCGTTGACCACCAGCGCCAAGCGCTCGTGTTCGGTCTGGAACTGCAGCAACTGCTGCGTCAGCACGGTACCCTCGGGCACGTAGTAGGGCTCCTGCAGCAGGGTTTGCAGGCGCTGTGCGTCGAAGTACTGGTCAGCCAGCAGGTGCATCACGCGGCGCAGGTGCAGGATGCCCAGCACCTGGTCGAGCGAGCCGCGGCACACCGGCAGCCGGGTATGGGTGCTGTTGCGCAGCTGCTCCAGCAGGTCCGGCCAGCTGTCGTCAAGGTCCAGATAACGCACCTCGTGGCGGTGCACCATCACGTCCTCGACCACTACGCTTTCAAGGTCCAGGATGCGCAGCAGCATGCCGCGATGACGGGGCGAGAAGTGCTGCCCGGCCTCGAACAGCAGGCTGCGCAATTCCTCGCGACCCAGCGCGTCAGGCGCGGCGTCGCCGGTGCGCACGCCCAGCAGGCGCAGTACGCCGTTGGCGACGAAATTCACGCTGACCACGATCGGCAGCAACACCGACATCAGCGCCGACAGCGCGTAGGCGGCCGGAAATCCGACCCGCTCCGGGTGCAGTGCGGCCAGTGTCTTGGGGGCGACCTCACCGAAGATGAGTGCAAAGATGGTCAGCACACCGGCCATCAGCGCGATGGCTCCATCGCCCCACACCTGCAGGGCGATCAGCGTGGCAGCGCTGGAGGCCAGGATGTCGCAGAAGTTGTTGCCCAGCTGCACCAGGCCGATGAAACGGTCCGGCTGACGCAGCAGTGCGTCGGCGCGGCGGGCACCGGGGTGGCCGGCGCGTACCAGATGTCGCAAGCGATAGCGGTTAAGGGACAGCAGCGCCGTTTCGGCGGCGGCAAACAGGCCCGATAACAGAACCAGCCCAATCAGCGCCGCAATCAGCAGCGCCAGGGGTAAGTCGTCGTCCAAGCAGGATCAGGCCTCGTGTGGCAACAGGATGGCCCGATCATCGGCAGCCGACGTGGCGGCTGTCAAGGCGGCCCCCGGAGGCGCCGGCTCGATCGATGTGCCCGCCCGGTCGATCGCCAGTGGCACGGCCAGCTGCAGGCCCGCGCGATAGTGACCGGCCGCCGTCTCGGGCTGACCGATTTGCTCCAGCAACTGCGCCAGTTCGAGGTGGCCTTGCGCGGTCGGCGCCAGCAGCAGGCTACTGTCGAAATAGGCCTGTGCCTTGGCCCACAGCCGTGCCCGTCGGGCCAGCCGGCCCAATGCCAACAGCAGCGTCGGATCGCCCGCATGCGCTGCCAGCCAGCGTTCCGCCACCGACAGCTGGCGCTGCGGGTCATCGCCCGCGTAGCGTCCGAAGGCATCGACCGCTGCCGGTTGCCAGTCGTCGAGCAGCAGCTGGCCAAGCACTTCCTGTGCGGCATCGTGCCGGCCGACCCGGCACAGCGCCTGTGCGTAGGCGAGCTGCGCCCGGCCGTCACGGCGCAGGCGCCGGCTCAGTTGCGGCCACAGCAGGTCTGGCACTTCGCTGTCGGCGAGGCGCGCGCAGGCGATGTCGACTTCCTGGCGAGCTGCTTCGGCGGCGTCGATGACGCCAGCGCGTCGCAGGCGCGGCAGCAGATCGTGCAGGGTCTGCCAGTCATGACGCTGGCGCGCCAGATGCGCCTGGAGCTGCAGCAGGCGCGGACTGTCGTGATCGGGCAGGTCCTTGAGCGTGGCCGCCGCGGCGGTGGTGTCGCCCGCATCGAGCTGGGCCTGTGCCTGCAGATGCGCGATGGCCAGTCGGGCGTGGGGTGCTGCCGCCCGGGCGGCGGCGAACTCGCGCTCGCGGCCGGCTGCATCCGCGCGCAGCCTTGCCAGATGAGCCAGCGCCAGGGCGTGCAGGACCGGCGCTGCTGCCGCGCGCCGGCTGCGCTGAAGCAGTTTTTGCGCTTGCGGGTAACGGCCTTCGAGCAACGCGAGGACACCCGCCGCGAGGTCCGCTTCGGACTGCTCACGGCGGCGCAGCTGGCGTCCGAGTCGCCGCCGCAGCAAGGCCTGGCGGGTCCGGTAGGCGGTGCCCAGCAGCCAGTGCAGAAGGCCGAACAGCAACAGCGCGAGGACCAGCGCCAGCAGCAGGCTGCGAATCTCGATCCGCCAATCCCCCCACGCCAGCAGCAGGTATCCCGGTTGCCCGGCCACCACGCTGGCCGCCAGCACGCCGGCCGCGGCCGCCAGCAGCAGCCACAGCAGGCGCCTCATGGCATGCGGTCCGTGCTCACGGCGCGGCGCAGCGCTTCGAGTTGCTCATCGAGGCCGGACAGATCCGGCAGCGGCGGGCGAAGGTCGATGCCGGCCAGACGGGTCAGCGAGGCCAGGGCTTCGGCGGTGGCCGGCTGGCTGGTGTCCAGATACGCGTCGGCCCAGCTGCGCAGGTCGGCCAGTTCTGACTGCAGGGCGAGGCTATCGCGCCGGTGCAGGGCGAAGTCGGCGGCGGTCAGCTTCAAGGCCAGTTGCTGTCGCAGATACGCATGTTCCTGCGGTCGCAGCAGCGGTTGCACTGGCGTGCCGACGCGCTGTACCACGATGATGTCCCCCAGCTGATTCCAGACCTGCTGCACCGTGCCGCGCCAGCCGGACGGGGCGGCTGCGACAGCCGTCGTGCCCGGTTCCCGCAGGGCGGCGGTGCGCAGGGCGGCGGCAACCTGCGCCAGTTCCTGGCCAAGCGCGTTCACGTCCGGCACCTGCACCTTCTCCAATGCGGCGCGGGCACTGGAGATCGCCCGGCGCAGGTCGTCGCTGTGGGGGACAGCCTCCAGACTGGCACTGGCCAGGCCAAGTGCCAGTGCGGCTCGCCCAGGGTCGTAATCCATCCCAGCCGAGCGTTGTGCACCGCGCAGCAGATACGCCACTTCCGCCAGCGACCATTCGGCGAGCTGCGCCGGACCCAGCCGGTCCAGGCGCCTTGCCAGGTCGCGGCTGCGGGCTTCGAGGGTGGCAACGTCGTCGTTCACGGTGGCCTGCCAGGCGTCGAGTGCATCCAGGCGCCGCGCCAGTTCGCTCTGATTTGCAGCCTGTTCGGCCAGTTGTGCCCGCAGCGGCAGCCAGATGCGCAACCACACGCCCGCGCCGGCGAGGACCAGCGCCACGAGCACCAACACGGCGCCCAGCAGCCGCGGAACACGCGATCGCCCCCCGGGCCGACCGACTTTTGCGCCCGCCGCCGCAGGTGGGTCCGCCGCGGTCGGCGACCCGGCCGGTTCTGCCGTTGAATCAGGCACGCTGGGACTGCGGGTGTGCGAGCGGCGGCGCCGGCACCCGGCACGCCAATTCCTCCAGCGCCAGGCGGTAGACCTCGCGTTTGAAGTTGACGATCTGCGTCAGCGGGGCCCAGTAATCGACCCAGCGCCAGGCATCGAACTCCGGGGTGCCATCGGCGTCGAGGCGGATGCGCTCCTCGCCCGCGGTCAGGCGCAGCAGGTACCACAGCTGTTTCTGGCCGATGCACGGCGGCCGGTCGCGCCGCACATAGCGGCGCGGGATCATGTAACGCAGCCAGCCCTGGGTGGCGCCCAGCAGTTCCACGTCCTCACAGGTCAGGCCGACCTCTTCCCGCAGCTCGCGATACAGCGCCTGTTCGGGCGACTCTCGGTGCTTGATGCCGCCCTGGGGGAACTGCCACGCGTTCTGGCCGATGCGCCGGCCCCAGAACACGAGGCCAGCGTCGTTGACCAGGATGATGCCGACGTTTGCCCGGAAGCCTTCCGCATCGATCATGGCGCGATCCTTCTGCTATTGCGTACGCTGCCGGCAAGGGCCGAAGCCTTGGCACGGCACTGTAAACTTGCGGTCGATGTTAGCACGCAGCCCTACCTGGAACGGCCCCGAATGGCCCGCACGCTTGCCCTGTTCGATCTGGACAACACCTTGCTGACCGACGATAGCGACTACCTGTGGGGGCGCTATCTGTCCGACGCCGGCTTGGTCGACGGCCCCGCCTACGAGGCCCAGAACGCGCGCTATTACGCCCTGTACAAGGCCGGCGACCTGGACATCCACGAATTTCTGGCCTTTGCGCTGCGCCCGTTGCGGGAGCTGCCCCTGGCGCGCCTGCTCGAGCTGCGCGAGCGTTTCGTGGCCGAGTGGATCGTCCCGCGGGTGGCGCCGGGGGCGAGGGCCCTGATCGAGCGCCACCGCCGCGATGGCCACATGCCGGTCATCATTACGGCCACTAACCGTTTCGTGACCGGGCCGATCGCCGGCCTGCTGGGCGTGCCGGCGTTGATCGCCACCGAGCCGGAGCGTGACGCGGAAGGTTTCACCGGGCGCGCGCTGGACCCGCCCTGTTTTCAGGCCGGCAAGGTGGCTCGCCTCAAGGCCTGGCAAAGCCGCTATGGCTACGCCGGTGCGTACACCTATTTCTATAGCGATTCCCACAACGATCTGCCGCTGCTGGAGCAGGTGGATGTGCCGGTCGTGGTGGATGCGGACCCGCAACTGACGGCGATTGCCGCCGCCCGTGGCTGGTCGCAGATCAGCCTGCGCGGGGTGCCCTGAGCGTGCTGCGCGGCAGCCGGGCCGGCGCCGCTGGGGGTCTGCTATCATCGTCGCCGCTCGTGGGTGATCCGCCGTGGTGTTCAGGCACACGGCAATGCCCCACGAACATGCAACGCCCCGCACCCGCCGGGGCGTTTTGTTAACCGTCCGCGCCTGGGCTTAACTTACGTTGCGCTACTCCAATTCAGCGGTTTTTCGACGGGCGTGCACGGCCGTCGTCGGGCTTTATGCAGTGCTCCTGAGCGTGGCCGGGCAGGCGGCGGTGAGCCAGCCGAGCGATGCCCAGTGCGGCAGCGCATTCGAGTTCATCGGTCCCGATCCGGCGGTGGCGGCGCGGGCCAAGGCGAGCGGTCAGCCGATCTACGTGGTAGCCGACTCGTCGGAAGCCCAGCCCTCGGGGGATATTTTGCTCAGCGGCCAGGCGGCCATCGTCAAGGGCGATCGTCAGCTCAACGCCGACGAGGTCACGTTCAACCGCGACAGCCAGGCGGCGGTGGCCACCGGCGCGGTGGTGTTCGGCGACAGCCGCATGATGCTCGAGGGCAGCAGCCTGTCCTACAACATCGACGCCGACCAGGGCACCATCGAGAACGCCAGCTATGCGCTGCGCGAGAAGCGGGCGCGGGGTCGCGCCACGCGCATCATTCGCCGCGATGCCAGCCGGCATACGCTGGAAGGCGCTTTCTACACCACCTGTCCGCCGGGCAAGCGCGACTGGGCGGTGCGCTCGACCAAGGTCGATCTGGATTTTGACGCCGGCAAAGGCTCGGCGCGCAACGTGGTGCTGGACTTCAAGGGCATACCGATCCTGTACAGCCCGTATTTCAGCTTTCCGCTCTCCGACAAGCGCAAGTCGGGTTTCCTGGCGCCAAGCGCCGGCAATTCCGACGAAATCGGTTTCGAGCTGCGGGCGCCGTACTACCTGAACCTGGCGCCCAACTACGACGCCACCATCACCCCCCGCTACATGAGCAAGCGCGGGTTGATGATGGAGGGGCTGGGGCGCTACCTGTTCACTGACGTGCAGGGCGAGATCGGCGGCAGTTTCCTGCCGTCCGACAAGGTTGCCGACCGCAACCGCAACGCCCTGTTCATGTCCCAGTCAGGCGCCTTCACGCCGCGCTGGACGCATTACCTCACCTACAACAGCGTGTCCGATGACGCCTATTTCGAGGACTTCGGTAACGGCATCAGCGATGTAAGCACCACCCACTTGCAGCGCCTGGCAAACACCACCTACAACGGTGACAACTGGCGTGTCATGGGGCAGGTCGAGACCTATCAGACCCTCAGCGGCACGCGGCCGTACCGGCGCCTGCCGCAGCTGATGTTCAACACATCCGGCTTCACGTTCGGTGGCCTGAATTACGCACTGGACAGCGAGTACACCGCCTACGACCACCCGGACCTGGTCGATGGCACGCGCCTGGACCTGTATCCCAGCATCAGCCTGCCGTGGGAGCGGGCGGCGTTTCGGATCGAGCCACGGGTCGGCTTTCGCTACACGCAGTACCAGCTGAACGACCAGTTGCCGGGGCTGGACGATGCGCCGAGCCGCTCGGTGCCGATCCTCAGCCTGGACAGCGGGCTGTTTTTCGAGCGTGACCTCGACCTGTGGGGCGTGAGCGCGCAGCAGACGCTCGAACCGCGGCTGTTCTATCTGTACATCCCGCAGCGGGACCAGGACGACATTCCCGTGTTCGACACCGGCGATACGGATTTCAGCTTCCAGTCGCTGTTTCGTACCAACCGCTTTTCTGGCCCGGATCGCCAGGGCGATGCCAACCAGGTCACGGCGGCCGTCACCAGCCGTTTCCTGAGCGGGACCAGCGGGGTCGAGATGCTGCGCGCGAGCCTCGGCCAGATTCGCTACCTGCGGGATCGCCAGGTCAGCCTGCGCCCGGGCCCAGCGCTGGACAGCCGCGAGTCGGCCATCGTCGGCGAGCTATGGGCGCGCCTGACACGCGCATTGACGGCCAGCGGTGATCTGGAATGGGATCCGGACAGCGGCAGCACGCAGCGTTCCGTGTTTGGCCTGCATTACCGGGGCACGGGCGGCACGCTGCTGAATGCGTCCTATCGCATGCGCCGGGAGCTGCCCAACTTGTCTGCGCCGGGTCTCACCGACAGCCTGGAACAGATCGACCTGTCGGGCGTCGTCCCGCTGGGCCGAAACTGGCAGCTGGTGGGCCGGTCTTACTACTCGCTGCCGGAGTCCAAGATCATCGAGAGCTTCGTCGGTCTGGGTTATGAGAGTTGCTGCTGGGGCGCGCGGGTGGTTACCCGGCGCTACATCCGCAACCTCAGCGGCGAGACCACCAGCGCCATCATGTTCGAGCTCGAACTGAAGGGACTGACCAACATCGGCAACAAAGTGGAAAACCTGCTCACCGAAGGCGTGTTCGGCTACGACCGCAACGCCTACGGCTTCTGATTGCGATCCTGCGGACAAGGCACCCTGACGTGAAACGATTGCTCGCCGTGCTGTGCGCCGTTGTGTTGCCGTGGGCGGCACCGGCGGCCAACCTTGACCGCGTCGTGGCGGTCGTCAACAAGGACGTGATCGTTCAGAGCGAACTCGAGCGCGAGGTGCAGCGCATCCTGGCGGATTTGCGCAGCCGGGGCACGGCCACGCCGCCGCGACGGGAGTTCGAGCGGCAGGTGCTCGAGCACCTGGTAGTGCGGCGCTTGCAGATGCAGCTGGCCGACCAGGCCGGCATCAACATCGGCGACGACGAACTGAATTTCACGCTGCAGAACATCGCCGCCCGCAACAATCTGTCGCTGGCCCAGATGCGCGAGGCAGTCGTCGCCGACGGCGGCAGCTTCGAGGATTTTCGTGAGCAGATCCGCAGCGAGATGCGCATCACCCAGCTGCGCCAGAAGGAAGTCATTTCCCGCATCAACGTGTCCGATGCCGAGGTCGAGCGCTTCCTGGCCGAGGGCGGCGATACCGCCGCCGGCCGCTACCACCTGGCGCACATCCTGATTGCCCTGCCGCCGGACCCGACGCCGGAGCAAGTGCGAAGCATCGAAGCCCAGGCACAGCAGGTGCATTCGGAGCTGATCGCAGGCGCCGATTTCGCCAGCACCGCGGTGGCGGTATCCAAAGGTCAGCAGGCCCTGGAAGGCGGCGATCTGGGCTGGCGCAACGCCGACGAGCTGCCGCCGCCGTTCGTGGCCGCGGTGCGCGATCTGCCGCCCGGCGGCATCAGCGCCGTGATTCCGAGCGCCAGCGGCTTTCACATCCTGAAACTGCTGGAGTCCGATGCCGCCGGCGGCCGTCATGTGGTCGAGCAGACGCATGTCGAACACATCCTGGTCAAGGCCGAGGCCGGGCGCGAGGAGGAGGCACGGGCGCGCATCGAATCCCTGCGCCAGCGCATCCTGGCCGGCGAGGACTTCCATGAACTGGCGCGTACCCATTCCGACGATCCGGGTTCGGCGGTCAAGGGCGGCGACCTGGGCTGGGTCAGCGCCGAGGAAGTGGTTCCGGCATTCTCCAGCGCAATGCAGAGTCTTCCAGAGGGCGAGCTGAGCCAGCCGGTGCAGTCCAACTACGGATTTCATCTGATCCGCGTGCTCGGACGGCGCAGTCACGACGACACTGAAGCGTACCGGCGCGCCCACGCCCGCGACCTGCTGCGGGCGCGCAAGGCAGAAGAAATGACGCAGGCCTGGCTGCAGCGCCTGCGCGACGAGGCGTACGTGGAGCTGCGGCTGTAGGCGCGCAATGATCCGTCTGGCGATCACGGTCGGCGAGCCGGCCGGCATCGGGCCGGACATCTGCCTCGAGCTGGCGCGCACGGCGCAGGCAGCGGACCTCGAACTGACCTTCATCGGCGACGCCGGGCACCTGTTGGCCCGCGCGGCGGCGCTCGGCCAGGCGGTGGGCATCGAGCCGTTCGATCCGCATCAGCCGGCCGCCGCGGCTGCACCCGGCACGCTGCGCGTCTGGCAGGTGGACCTGCCGCGCCCGCCGTCGCCCGGCCGGCCCGATCCTGCCAACGCCCTGGCGCTGCTGGAGGGCCTGGACCTGGCCGTCACCGGCTGCCTCGGCGGCCGCTTCGATGCACTGGTGACCGCGCCGCTGGACAAGGGCGTGATCTGCGACGCCGGCATTCCATTCAGCGGCCATACCGAGTACCTGGCCGCCCGCACCGGCACCGCGCAGGTGGTGATGCTGCTGGTGGCCGGCACGCTGCGCGTGGCGCTGGCCACCACCCATCTGCCGCTGCGGCAGGTGCCGGACGCCCTCAGCGTCGAGGGCCTGGCCGGCACGCTGCGCATCCTGGATCACGACCTGCGCAGCCGGTTTGGCATCGCCCGGCCGCGCATCGCCGTGTGCGGCCTGAATCCCCACGCCGGCGAGCGCGGTCATCTGGGGCGCGAGGAGATCGACCTGATCGCCCCAGCCATCGCCGTCGCGCGCGCACGGGGTCTTGACCTGACCGGGCCGCTGCCCGCTGACACGCTGTTCACGCCCGCGCGCCTGACGCCGTTCGACGCGGTGCTGGCGATGTACCACGACCAGGGCCTGCCGGTGCTCAAGTACGCGGGTTTCGGCCAAGCGGTCAATGTGACGCTGGGGCTGCCGATCATCCGCAGCTCGGTCGACCACGGTACCGCCTACGATCTGGCCGCCACCGGCAAGGCCGACGCTGGCAGCCTGCGCGCGGCCGTGACACTGGCGGCCGAGCTGGTCAGGGCAGGGCGCTGATGCAGCCGGCCAGAAAGCGCTTCGGCCAGAACTTCCTGCACAGCCCGGGCGTGATCGCGCGCATCGTGGCCAGCCTGGCGCCACGGCCGGGGCAGGCGCTGGTCGAGATCGGCCCCGGCCACGGCGCGCTCACCGAGCCGGTGCTGGCCCTGGCCGGGGCGCTGAACGCCATCGAGCTGGACCGGGATCTGGCCGCCGAGCTGCGCACGCGCTTTGCCGGCCGTGGCCTCGACCTCATCGGCGCCGATGCGCTGCGCTTCGACTTCGCCAGCCTGGCGCCGCCCGGCGGACGTCTGCGCATTTTCGGCAACCTGCCGTACAACATCTCGACGCCGCTGCTGTTTCACCTGCTCGATCAACGGGCGGTCATCGGCGACATGCTGTTCATGCTGCAGCGCGAGGTGGTCGACCGCATGGCAGCCGCGCCGGGCGATCCGGACTACGGGCGCCTGTCGGTGATGATCCAGTACGCGTGCGCGGTCGAGGCGCTGTTCATCGTGCCGCCGGGCGCCTTCTGGCCGGCGCCCAAGGTGCAGTCGCGCATCGTGCTGCTGACGCCGTACCTGAATCTGCCGCATCCGGCCGCCGACGAAAGGCGCTTTGCCGAGGTCGTGCAGCGGGCCTTCGCGCAGCGCCGAAAGACCCTGCGCAACAGCCTGTCGGGCGTAGTCACGGAAACTCAGTTCGCTGCGGCGGACATCGACCCGGGGCTACGCCCAGAGGTGCTGTCGGTGGCCGATTTCGTTCGCCTGGCGGACGCCTGAGCGTGCGCATCCCGCGCCTTTATGTCGACCAGCCGCTGGCGAGCGGCGCCGACTGCCCGCTGGACCGGCGGGCGCTCGATCACGCGGTCAAGGTGCTGCGCCTGCGGGCCGGCGATCCGCTGTGCCTGTTCAACGGCCAGGGCGGCGAGTTTTCTGCCGTGCTGGCGCGCGGGGGCGATGGCGCCCTGCTGGCGCAGGTCGGCGAGTTCACCCCGGACCGGCGCGAATCGCCCTTGTCGGTGCGGCTGGTGCAGGGCATCTCGCGCGGCGAGCGCATGGACTACACCCTGCAGAAGGCGGTCGAGCTTGGCGTGACCGACATCGTGCCGGTGGTCACTGAGCGCACCGTGCTGCGCCTGGCCGGCGAGCGGGCCGAGCGCCGCCTGGCGCACTGGCGTGGCGTGATACTGGCCGCCTGCGAGCAGAGCGGGCGCACCCGCGTGCCGGCGGTGGCCGAGCCGCGTGCGTTGTCCGAATACCTGGCCGACCACAGCGCGGACCCGGTGGCGGGCGCTGGCCTGTTGCTGGACTGGGCCGCGCCGGACGCACTCACCGACCTGGGTGCCCTGACCGGACCGGTTAGCGTGCTGATCGGGCCCGAGGGCGGACTCGCGGCGGCCGAACGCCAGGCCGCGCTGGCTGCCGGCTACCGGCCGGTGCGCCTGGGGCCGCGAATTTTGCGGACCGAAACGGCCGCAGTCGTGGCGCTGGCCGTGTTGCAGGCGCTGGCCGGCGATCTTGGCGGTCGCCAGGGCGGGGCTGGCGCTGATCGGTAATAAGGGCGCTGCACGTGCTCCACGTGCATCAATCGACACAGCGAGCCTGATCATGCCTATTCGTCCAGCACACGTTGCAACAATGCTCGCCGCCGCCCTGCTGCTGGCGAATGCGCCCGCCGGCGCCGCGCTGTCGGCTGGCGATGCGGCTGCCGTCTTCAAGGCCGCCGGCTTCACCAAGGCTGCCGACGGGCGTTACATCCGCTGCGTGGAGGAAACGCCGACCGCGTCCTACACGCCAGGGGCGATCGAAGAGGTCGACGTCAACGGCGATGGCCAGCCGGAAGCCTTCGTCACCGAGAGCAGCATGTTCTGCTACGGCTCGCCGCACACCTTCTTTGGCCTGGTGGCCAAGCGAGCGGGCGGCTGGACCATGCTGCTCGACGACGTCGGCACGCCGGTGGTGCTCGACACCCGTCGCAGTGGCTGGGCCGATGTCGAGGTCGGCGGCCCCGGCTTCGGGGCGATGCCGGTGTGGCGGTGGAACGGCCAGGCCTACCAACGCAAGACGCCCGGCGAGTGACGCCGTCCCGGCGCTGCGGAAAACGCTGATTGCGTCAGCGTTTCCCCAAGCCGTAAAGCCGCCGTCGATCGTCAGGCTGGCGCCGGTGACGAAGCCGGCCTCGGGACTTGCCGGACAGGCGACCATCCCGGCCACTGCCTTGCCAACTTTTGTCAAAGTGCCTTAGTCTGCGGACATGAGCACGATGAACATTTCCCTGCCCGACAGCCTCAAGTCCTTCGTGGACGAGCAAGTCAGCCAGCGCGGTTACGGTACCAGCAGCGAGTATGTGCGCGAGTTGATCCGCAGGGACCAGGATCGGCTCCAGCTTCGCGGGCTTCTGCTGGCGGGCGCCGCGTCCGCGCCAACCGCCGCGGCCGACGCAGCTTATTTTGATGGCCTGCGTGACCAAGTTCATCAGGCCGCCAAGTCCGGCGCCCGTGGGTGAAGGCGAAGCCGATCGTCCCGCGTGAGCAGGCCAACCGGGACATCGACCAAGCCATCGCGTACTACCTGGCTGAGGATGCCGGGCCGGCAGCGCCTGGATTCATCGACGCCCTGCAGCAGGCCTATGACCACATCGGCCGCCACCCTGCGGACCGGCTCGCCCCGCTACGCGCACGAATTGAACCTGCCGGGCCTGCGCTGCTGGCCGCTGACGCGGTATCCCTATCTGGTTTTCCATGTCGAACGGCCCGACCACGTCGACGTTTGGCGCGTGCTGCATGCCGGACGCGACATCCCGGCGTGGATGCGCGAGCCCGGCGACACCATTTGACGGGCGGTCCGCTCACAAACAGGCGAGGCTTCCTGACCTGTAGCCGCCGATTGTGGCAGCGCATCCCTTGGCTGCGGGAAACGCTGATTGCGTCAGTGTTCTAGGCCGTAAAGCCGCCGTCGATCGTCAGGCTGGCGCCGGTGACGAAGCCGGCCTCGGCGCTTGCAAGATACGCGACCATGCCGGCCACTTCGTCGGCTGTGCCGTAACGCGGCACGGCCAGTATCTGCTCCCGCACGGCGGCGCCAAACTCGCTGTCGGCGGGATTCATGTCGGTGTCGATGGGTCCGGGCTGGACGTTGTTGACGGTGATGCCGCGCGGGCCCAGATCCCGCGCCAGACCCTTGACCAGCCCCACCAGCCCGGCCTTGCTCATGGCGTAGACGGCGCCACCGGCGAAGGGCATGCGCTCGGCGTTGCAGCTGCCGATCATGATGATGCGCCCGCCCGGGCGCATGTGTTTCACGGCCGCCTCGGTGGCAACGAAGGCGGCGCGCAGATTCACGGCCACCGTGCGATCGAACTGCGCCAGCGGAAACTCGCCGGCCGGCGCCATGTGAAACACACCGGCGTTGTTGACCAGGATGTCGATGCCGCCGAGCGTTGCCACGGTTTGCTCCACGGCTGCCACCACGGCGCTGGCGTCTGCACTGTCGGCCTGAATCGCCAGCGCCTGGCCGCCGAAGGCTTGGGCGGCCTGGACGCTGGCCGCGGCCTGCTCGGCGTTGTGGACGTAGGTCAGGGCCACCTGCGCGCCGTCGCGTGCCAGGCGCCGCACGATGGCGGCGCCGATGCCGCGGCTGCCGCCGGTGACCAATGCGCGCATGTTCTTCAGGGCTTGCGTCATGCCGGACCTCGTGATGGGTAAGGAAGCGGATCAGTAACGGCTCGCGCGGCAGGCGCTTCAGGACTGGCCGGAAAGGGCGCCCAGCAATCCGTCGAGCGTGGTGATCGGTGCGCTGCACTGACCGCCCTGGCACAGGTACGCCACGGCTTCGCCCTGTGGCCGGCAGTGGGCGAGCACGCCGGGCAGGTCGGCAGCCTCGGGCGGGATGGCCAGCGTGATGCGCAGCGGCTGGTAGCCGGTGCGGGCGGCGGACAGCCAGGGGTCGAGTGCGCTGGGCGCGCCGCGCAGGATTAGCGTTTGCGGTGGCGTGAGCTGTTCTTCGAGCGCCGTCAGCAGGCTGCAGAAGCCGAGGGGGTGTTCCTGGAAGCGGCCGGCGGCGCCTTGCACGGCACGCGCGGCGGCGTCCAGGTAGCGGCTTTCGCCCAGCAGGTGACCGAGCCGGCCGAGCGCGCGCGCGGCAATGGCGCTGCCGGCCGGCGTGGCGTCGTCGCCCAGCGGCCGGGTGCGCACGATGAGCCGTTCGTGATCGTCGGCGGTATGGAAAAAGCCGCCTCCGTCCGGGTCCTCAAAATGCGCCAGCATCACCTCGGCCAGATCGATCGCAAAGGCCGGATGCTCGCCGTTCCAGCGGGTCTGCAGCAGCTCCAGAAGGCCATCGAGCAGGTAGGCGTGATCGTCCAGATAGGCGGCCAGATACGCCTGCTCGCCCTTGGCGACGGCCTTCAGGCGGCCGTCCTGCCACAGCACGCGGCGGGCAAAATCAGCCGCCGCCGCGGCGGCGTCGATGAAGGCGGTTTCGTTCAGGTGTCGCCCGGCCTGCGCCAGGCCGCCGATCATCAGGCCGTTCCAGCCGGCCAGGATCTTGTCGTCCAGGCCCGGCCGCACGCGCCCGCTGCGGGCGACGAACAGCTTTTGCATGGCGCCGGACAGCACCACGGCCACGCGCTGGGGCGAGAGGCCGACCTCGCTGGCGATGTCCGCCACATCGGTGCAGACGCGCAAATGCCAGCGGTGCTCGAAATTGGGCGTGCTGTCGAGGCCAAAGCGACGGGCCAGGATGGCGTATTCCTCGGCGCTGAGCAGGGCTTTCACCTCGGCCCGATCCCAGGCGTAGAAGCGGCCTTCCTCGCCCTCGGAATCGGCATCCAGCGCCGCGTAAAAGCCGCCGCCCGGCGAGCGCATTTCGCGCAGCACCCACTGGCCGGTGGTATGCAGCACGGCGTCGAAGCGCGCGCTGGCGGTGATCTGCGCCGCCTGTGCGTACAGGCGCAGCAGCTGGCCGTTGTCGGACAGCATTTTCTCGAAGTGCGGGATGCTCCATTCGGCATCGACCGAGTAACGGCAAAAGCCGCCGCCCAGATGGTCGTGGATGCCGCCGCGGGCGATTTGTTCGAGCGTCAGCAGCGCCATGCGCAGCGCCTGTTCGTCGCCGCTGCGGGCGTGTTCGCGCAGGCAGCGCTCGATCAGTGGTGCCTGCGGGAATTTGGGCGCGCCCCCAAAGCCGCCGTTCACGGGGTCGAACAGGCCGCTCAGTTCGGCCATGGCGCGGCGCAGCGGTGCGTCGCCGGCTGCCGCCTTGGCGTCGCCGAGGGTCTGGTTGCCCGCCAGGGCTTCCAGTAACTGGTGGTTCTGCTGGTCGATTTGCGCCCGGTGGCCGCGGTAGTACTCGTCCACCCGGCCCAGCAAATCGGTGAAGGCCGGCAGGCCGTAGCGGGCCTCCTTGGGGAAATAGGTGCCGCCGAAGAACGGCACCTGGTCCGGGGTGAGGAACATGGTCAGCGGCCAGCCGCCGCCGCGACCGGTCAGCATCTGGTGGGCCAGTTGATAGATGCGGTCCAGGTCCGGCCGTTCCTCGCGATCGACCTTGATGTTGACGAACAGGCTGTTCATCACCGCCGCCGTGGCGGGGTCCTCGAAGGACTCGTGCGCCATCACATGGCACCAGTGGCAGGCCGAGTAGCCAATCGACAGCAGGATCGGCTTGTCCTGCGTGCGCGCCAGGGCCAGCGCCGCGTCGCCCCAGGGGTGCCAGTCGACCGGGTTGTGGGCGTGTTGCAGCAGATACGGACTGCACTCGGCAGCCAGGCGGTTGGGCGGGTGGCCGGATGAGATGGTGTTGGACATGGCGACAGGCGGTGGCAAGCGGGGTTGCCGGATCATGCCGGATAATCGGTGCCCATGTTGCACCATCCCGCCATCGATCCGGTCGCCCTGCACCTTGGCCCACTGGCCATCCGCTGGTATGGCCTCATGTACCTGGTCGGTTTCGCGGCCGCCTGGTGGCTGGGTCGAAGGCGCGCGCAGCGCCCCGGCAGCGGCTGGCAGGCGAGCGAGCTCGGCGACCTGATTTTCTACTGCGCCATGGGCGCCGTGCTCGGCGGGCGCATCGGCTATGTGCTGTTCTATCAGCCCGCTTACTACCTGTCTCATCCGGCAGCCATCCTGCAGGCCTGGGAGGGCGGCATGTCCTTCCACGGCGGGCTGATCGGCGTGCTGTTGGCGTGCTGGCTGTTCGGGCGCAAGACCGGCCGCGGTTTCTTCACGGTGACCGATTTTGCGGCGCCGCTGGTGCCGACCGGGCTGCTGGCCGGGCGGCTTGGCAACTTCATCAACGGCGAGCTGTGGGGGCGGGTCACGGACCTGCCCTGGGGCATGGTGTTCGAGGGCGCCGGGCCGCTGCCGCGCCATCCATCGCAGCTTTATCAGGCGGCGCTCGAAGGCGGGCTGCTGTTCGTCATCCTGTGGCTGTATTCGGCCCGGCCACGGCCGGTGATGGCGGTGTCCGGGGTGTTTCTGATCGGCTACGGCACGCTGCGTTTCATCGGTGAATTCGCGCGTGAGCCGGATGCCTTTCTGGGCTTCGTCGCCTTCGACTGGCTGACCATGGGTCAGCTGCTGTGCCTGCCGATGTTGGTCGCGGGAGCGGCGCTGCTGATGCTCAGTCGTCGGCACAGCGCGGCCTGATGCACGGCTTCTTTGCCGAACTGGTCATCATCCTCACCGCCTCGGCGCTGGTGCTGGCGGCGTTCTACCGCCTGCGCCTGCCGCCCACGCTGGGCTATCTGACCACCGGCCTGCTGATCGGGCCCGGTGCGCTCGGTCTGGTGGGCAACCAGGAGGCGGTGCAGTACCTGGCCGAGTTCGGTGTGGTGTTCCTGCTGTTCTCGCTGGGTCTGGAATTTTCGCTGTCGCGCCTGCTGGCCATGCGCCGGCTGGTGTTTGGCCTGGGCGGCGGGCAGGTGCTGATCTGCACGGCGGCGTTCATGGCGGTCGGGCTCGGGTTTGGACTGTCGCCGCCGCTGGCACTGCTGATGGCGGCGGTGCTGGCGCTGTCGTCCACCGCGGTGGTGACGCGCGAGCTGGCCCGCAACGGCGAGCTGTACGCCCGCCACGGCCAGCTCGGCGTCGCGGTGCTGCTGTTTCAGGATCTGGCGGCCGTGCTGTTCCTGATTCTGATCCCGGCCCTGGCCACCGAGGGCGATGGCCTGCCGCTGGTGCTCGCCATTACTGTCGCCAAGGGCCTGGTGCTGTTCGCGGCGCTGATCGGCATCGGCAAGTGGGTGCTGCCGCGGGTGTTCTTCGAGGTCGCCAAGACGCATTCGGATGAGCTGTTCGTGCTCGCCGCGTTGCTGGTGGCCCTGCTCGCCGCGCTGCTGACGGACGCGTTTGGCCTGTCGATGACGCTGGGCGCCTTCATCGCCGGCATGATGCTCGGCGAGAGCCATTTCCGGCACCGCATCGAGGTCGAGATCCGGCCGTTTCGGGATGTGCTGCTGGGCATTTTCTTCGTCAGTGTCGGCATGTTGCTGGTGCCGGCGCAGCTGCTGCCGCGCTGGCCGGCGCTGCTGGGCCTGACGGCGGCCCTGCTGGTGTTCAAGACGGTCATTGTGATGGTGCTGGGGCGTTGGCTGGGCGAGGACCGGCTGACTTCGCTGCGCGCGGCGCTGCTGTTGGCACAGGGCGGTGAATTCGGCTTTGCCCTGCTGGCGGTGGCCGGTACCTACCGCTTGATCGACCCCGGCCAGGCCACGCTGGTGGCCGCCAGCATCGTGCTGAGCATGGGACTGACGCCGCTGATCGTGCGTCACAACGGTCGCATCGCCGCCTGGTTTTTGCGGCACCACCACCCGCTGCCCGCCGCGCAGGCCGATCTTGTCGACGTGAGCGGCGCCACCGGCGCGCTGAGCGGTCACGTCGTCATTTGCGGCTACGGGCGCGTCGGCCAGGCGGTGGGGCGCATCCTGAGCCGCGAGGGCGTCGCGTTCGTCGCCGTGGACGAAGACCCGGTGCGCGTGCAGGAGGCCCTGCTGGGCGGCGAGAACGTGTTCTATGGTGACGCCCGCCGACCTGCGCTGTTGCATGCGCTTGGTATCGCTCGGGCGCGTCTGGTGGTGGTGAGCTTCACCGACCACCGGCAGGCGCTGGCCATCGTGCGGGCGGTGCGCGAGCTGGCCCCCGAGCTGCCGATCCTGGTGCGCACCACCGATGACCGCCACCGGGACATTCTGAAGCAGGCCGGCGTGACCGCCGTGGTGCCGGAAACCTTCGAGGCCAGCCTGACGCTGGCCTCGCACGTGCTGGCGCTGCTCGATTTCCCGATGGAGCGGGTACAGCAAAGCGTGCAGGGCGTGCGCGAGGAGCGTTACGGCGTGCTGCGCGGCTATTTTCACGGTCAGCGCTCGCGCATCGAGGACACGCAGGGCCAGGCCCTCGAAGTGCGCCACGCCGTGCGCCTGCCCGACGATGCGCGCGCGGTCGGCCAGCGCCTGGACGAGCTGGATCTGGCCCGGACCGGCGCCGAGGTGCGCAGCGTGCGCCGCGGTGCAGGCGAACTGACGCCGGCCGATGACTTGCGTCTGCAGGCCGGCGACGCGGTGGTGTTGTTTGGCACTGCCAGCCAGGTGGAGAACGCGGAAAGACGCCTGCTGGGCGGTTAGGGAAAGGCTGAAGTATTCAGCGTTTCCCGCAGCGCAGGGATGCGCTGCCAAAATCAGTGGCTATAAGCCGCTGATTTTGTGAGCCATCGGAAAACCACGCTTTTCCGATGGCGGGCGCTGAGAAATCCAGGATGGATTTATTCAGCGTTTCCTCGGGGCGCACCGGGCGCGCCTTGTGGTCGGGGTGACCTGCCCCTGCAAGCGGCGCTCGGGCTGCGTTATCCTTGCCGCCCCCCGCGGCCGGCGGGTGTCCGTCTGCCGGTCTCCTGCCGATTTTGGTCCCGATCCGGAGAACTGTATGTCCCTGCCGCGCCGGCAACTTGCCAACGCCGTCCGGGCGCTGGCCATGGACGCGGTAGAGGCCGCCAAGTCCGGCCACCCCGGCATGCCGATGGGCATGGCTGACATCGCCGAAGTCCTGTGGAACGACCTGCTGCGCCACAACCCGGCCGACCCGGCCTGGCCGGACCGCGACCGCTTCGTGGTCTCCAACGGCCACGGCTCGATGCTGCTGTACGCGCTGCTGCACCTGAGCGGCTATGACCTGCCGCTGGATGAGCTCAAGCGCTTCCGGCAGCTGCACTCCAAAACCCCCGGCCATCCCGAGTACGGCCTGACGCCGGGCGTGGAGACCACGACCGGGCCGCTGGGTCAGGGCCTGGCCAACGCGGTCGGCATGGCGATCGCCGAACGGCGGCTGGCGGCGGAGTTCAACCGGCCCGGCCATGCCATCGTCGATCACCACACCTACGTGTTCGTCGGCGACGGTTGCCTGATGGAAGGTGTCTCGCACGAGGCCTGCTCAGTGGCCGGCACGCTGGGCCTGGGCAAGCTGATCGCGCTGTACGACGACAACGGCATCTCCATCGACGGTCAGGTCAGCGGCTGGTTTGCCGACGACACGCCGGCCCGCTTCGAGGCCTACGGCTGGCAGGTGATCCGCGACGTGGACGGCCATGATGCCGCTGCGGTCGCCGCCGCCCTGCAACAGGCGCGGGCCGAGACCGCCAGACCCACACTCATCTGCTGCCGCACGGTGATCGGTTTCGGGGCGCCCAACAAGCAGGGCAAGGCGTCGGCGCATGGCGCGCCGCTGGGTGGCGACGAAATCGCCGCGGCGCGCGCGCAGCTGGGCTGGACCTGCGGTCCGTTCGAGATTCCGGCTGACATCTATGCCGCCTGGGACGCCCGGCCACGGGGCGCCGCGCTGCAAGTCGACTGGCAGGACCGCTTCGATCGCTATGCGGACGAGTACCCCACACTGGCGGCGGAATTCCGGCGGCGCATGGCCGGCCTGCTGCCGGCTGATTTCGAGGCACAGGCACAAGCCATCGTGGCCCGTTTTCAGGCCGACGCGAAGGACGTCGCCAGCCGCCAGGCCTCGCAACTGGCACTCGAAGCCTTCGGTCCGCTGCTGCCGGAGTTTCTGGGTGGCTCGGCCGACCTGACAGAATCGAACCTCACCGACTGGTCCGGCGCCACCCGGCTGGACGCAGCCAATCCGGGTGGCGACTACCTGCACTACGGCGTGCGTGAGTTCGGCATGACCGCGATCATGAACGGCATCGCCCTGCACGGCGGCTTGCTGCCGTATGGCGGTACCTTTCTGGTGTTCTCGGATTACGCCCGCAACGGCATCCGGATGGCGGCGCTCATGGGCCTGCGGGTGACCTATGTGCTGACACACGATTCGATCGGCCTGGGCGAGGACGGCCCCACCCACCAGCCGGTGGAGCATGTGTCCAGCCTGCGACTGGTGCCGGGTCTGAGCGTGTGGCGGCCGTGCGATGCGGCCGAGACCGCCGCTGCCTGGGCACAGGCTTTGACGGCCGAGGGGCCGAGTGCGCTCGCCCTGTCGCGCCAGAAGCTGCCGCATCAGGCGCGCGATGCCGGGCAACTGGCAGCGGTCGAGCGGGGCGGCTACGTGCTGGCGGACACGCCGAGCGCGCCGGACCTGATCCTCATGGCCAGCGGCTCGGAGGTGGCGCTGGTGATGGCGGCGCGCGAGCGGCTGGCCAGTGAGGGCATTGCGGCGCGTGTGGTGTCCATGCCGTGCCTGGAGCGTTTCGCGGCGCAGGACGCGGGCTACCGTGACAGCGTGCTGCCGCCGGCGGTGACGGCGCGGGTGGCCGTGGAGGCGGGCGTGACGGGGCTTTGGTGGCGTTACGTGGGTGATTGCGGTCAGGTGATCGGCCTGGACCGCTTCGGCGAATCGGCGCCGGCCGGGGCGCTGTTCGAGTATTTCGGATTCACGCCCGAGGCCGTGATAGCCGCGGCGCGGGCGACGCTGCAAAGGGGCTGACACGGGCGGGGTCGATGATCATCGCGCCGTAAGGAGGGCGATTATTGTTGTAGGAGCCCGGCTTGCCGGGCGATCGCGCAGCGAAGCTGTGCTCCTACACGTGTGCGGTGTGGTGTGCTTGGCGCGCGGGGGAACTCTGGCTCGATCAGCGTTCACCAAGTCAATTAGTTAATTCGATTTCTGCAAGGAGAACGGTGCAATGGCGATCAAGGTGGCAATCAACGGCTATGGCCGCATCGGACGCAACGTGCTGCGTGCGCTCTACGAGAGTGGGCGCACCGGCGAAGTGCAGATAGTGGCGGTCAACGACCTGGGCGATGCCAACATCCTGGCCCACCTGACCCGTTACGACACCGCCCACGGCAAGTTCCCCGGCACCGTCGAGGTGACCGACGGCGCCATGATCGTCAACGGCGACCGCATCCGCGTGACCAGCGAGCGCGATCCGGCCAAGCTGCCCTGGGGCGAGCTTGGCGTGGACGTGGTGCTCGAATGCACCGGTTTTTTCACCAGCAAGGACAAGGCCTCGGCGCACCTGAAGGCCGGCGCGCGCAAGGTGCTGATCTCCGCGCCGGGCAAGGAAGTGGATGCCACCGTCGTCTACGGCGTGAACCATCAGGTGCTCAAGGCCGGCGACACGGTGGTCTCGAACGCTTCCTGCACCACCAACTGCCTGGCGCCGCTGGCCAAGGTCATGCACGAGAAGTTCGGCCTGCTGCAGGGCCTGATGACCACCGTGCATGCCTACACCAACGACCAGGTGCTGACCGACGTCTATCACGAGGACGTGCGTCGCGCCCGCTCGGCCACGCAGTCCATGATTCCGACCAAGACCGGCGCTGCCGCCGCGGTCGGCCTGGTGCTGCCGGAGCTCAAGGGCAAGCTGGACGGCTTCGCCATCCGCGTGCCGACCATCAACGTGTCGATCGTGGACCTGACCTTCACCGCCGGGCGCGCCACCAGCGTGGACCAAATCAACGCCGCCGTGCGCGAGGCCGCCAATGGCCCGCTCAAGGGCATCCTCGCCTACACCGACGAGCCGCTGGTGTCGGTCGACTTCAACCACAACCCGGCCTCGTCCACCTACGACGCCACGCTGACCAAGGTCATCGACGGCACGCTGGTGAAGGTCTGCTCCTGGTACGACAACGAGTGGGGCTTCTCGAACCGCATGCTGGACACGGCGCTCGTCCTGGCCAAGGTCGGCTGAGGGCACGTCATGGCAAACGTGCTGCGCATGAGCGAGCTGGCCCTGGCCGGCAAGCGGGTCATGATTCGCGCCGATCTGAACGTGCCGCTGCGCGACGGCGTGATCCTGGACGACACGCGCATCCGCGCCTTCGTGCCGACCGCGCAGGCGGCGCTGGCGGCCGGCGCCGCGGTACTGGTGCTGTCGCACCTCGGCCGGCCAAAGGAAGGCGCCTTCGATGCCGAGGCCAGCCTGGCGCCGGTGGCCCGTCGCCTGGGAGATCTGCTCGGCCGGCCCGTGCCGTGCCTGCGCGACTGGCTGGATGGCGTCGCCATCCAGCCGGGCGAGATCGCGCTTGGCGAGAACGTGCGCTTCAACGTCGGCGAGAAAAAGAACGACGATGCCCTGGCGCAGCGCATGGCGGCGCTGTGCGACGTGTTCGTGATGGACGCCTTCGGCACCGCGCACCGGGCGGAGGCCTCCACCCACGGCGTGGCCAAGTACGCGCCGGTGGCCTGCGCTGGTCCGCTGCTGGTGGCCGAACTGGACGCCCTGCACCTGGCGCTGGCGGCGCCCAAGCGCCCGCTGGTGGCCATCGTTGGCGGTGCCAAGGTGTCGAGCAAGCTCGCCGTGCTGACCAACCTGCTGCCGATGGTGGACCGCCTCATCGTCGGTGGCGGCATCGCCAATACCTTCCTGGTCGCGGCTGGCCACGACGTCGGGCATTCCCTGTATGAACCGGACCTGGTCGAAACCGCCCGCGGCCTGCTGGAACAGGCCAAGGCCCTCGGGCGGCCGATTCCGTTGCCACAACGCGTGGTGGTCGCCACCGAGATCGGCGACACCGTGCCCAGTGCGGTCAAGGACGTGGGCAACGTGGACGCCGACGAGATGATTCTGGATTTCGACGCCGATTTTGCCCGCGAACTGGGCGACATCATCCGCAGCGCCGGCACGGTGGTCTGGAACGGGCCGCTGGGCGTGTTCGAGTACCCGGCCTTCGCGCAGGGCACGCGCCTGCTGGCGGAGGCGATTGCCGACTCGCCGGCGTTTTCCATCTGCGGCGGCGGCGAGACACTGGCCGCCATCGCCAAGTTCGGTATCGCCGACCGCGTGTCGTACATTTCGACCGGCGGCGGCGCCTTCCTGGAAGTACTGGAAGGCAAGACCCTGCCGGCGGTCGAGGTGCTTGAGCAGCGCGCGGCAACCCGGACATAAAGGCACCAGCGGCGACCTCGACCACCGTCGCCGCAGCTGACACAAAACATTCAAGAGGAGACGCCAACATGAGCCAACGTTTCGCCGGCAAGGTAGCCATCGTCACCGGCGGCGGCGCCGGCATCGGCCGCGCCATCGTCGATGAGTGGGTCCGGGACGGCGGCAGCGTCACCGTCTGCGACCTGGACCTGCACGCGGCCGAGAAGGCCGCCGCCGAAGTCGCCGCGGCCGGCGGCCAGGCGCTGGCGCTGGAGATGGACGTCAACGATCTGGATGCCGTCGCCGCCATGGTGCCGGCCACCGTCAAGCGCTTCGGGGGGCTGGACGTGCTGTTCAACGTGGCCGGCAACAACATGATGAAGAACGTCGAGGAGGCCAACGACGAGGAATGGCGCTTCATCGTCGACACCAACCTGACCTCCGTCTATCGCTGCTCGCACGTGGCGATTCCCGAGATCAAGAAGCGCGGGGGCGGGGTCATCATCAATGTCGCGTCGACCGCCGGCATCCTGGCCGAGAACCGCTGCGCGGCGTACTCGGCGGCCAAGGCGGCGGTGATCAACCTGTCCAAGAACATGGCCATGGACTTCGCGCGCCACAACATCCGCGTCAACGCCATCTGCCCGGGTGGCACCTGGACGCCGCGCATCCGCGGCTACATGGCGCGCTTCCCGGAGCATCAGAAAATGATGACCGACGTGTGCGCCATGCAGCGCATGGCCGAGCCGCACGAGATCGCCAAGCCGGCCGTGTTCCTGGCCTCGGACGATGCGTCCTTCATCACCGGCGCGGCGCTGGTGGTAGACGGCGGCATGACCGCCGGCAAGCGCTTCGAACTGTTCGATGCGATCTGAGGCGGTCATGAGCGCCGCCGCCGAAGCTGCCATGCCGCTGGTGGACCTGTCCACCTACGGTTGCCCCCTGCACTACGTCAAGGCCCGTCAGGCACTCAGCCGCATGGCGCCGGGTGAGCGGGTGGCGTTTCTGTTCTCGGCCGGTGAGTCGGCAGAGCAGGTGCGCGCCAGCCTGGCCGAGGATGGCCACCGGGTGCTGGCCGTCAGGCCCCTTGGCGATACCTTGCAGGTCGAGGTCGCCAAGGCGGACTGATCCGCGCCTGGCAGCTGCCGGGGCCACGCGGATTTCGACGCTTGCGAGCGGGCGCCGGGCGGTACCCCAGCGAGTGCGCGATCGGTCCACTTGCCATGATGGCGCCAACACGGCCGATGAAATCTCCGACCTGCACTGCATCCTGACCGTCTGCCGCAGCATCGCGGTGGTGACGTCCACCAGCGGCATGGCGGCGGAAGCCGCGACGCAACTCGGCGAGCACTTCTACGGCATTTCCTCTCGACGCACGAGGCACCGTTCATCGCCTAGGTGTGCCCTCATCACAATCGGCGCGTGCGAGGAATCCGCGCGCGCCGAGCAGCGTCATAACGCCCGACGTAGGATGCGGCAAGCGCAGGGCATTGCGTCTGCGGAGCATCGCCCAACCAACCGGCCTTGATGCCCGCTTTTATGTGCATTTTGAACTGGAGAACGGCCATGCAGGACGCCACCTTCACCGAACTGCGCAATCACGCCAAGGCCTACTTCGACCTGGTCGAGGCCGGGGAAACGGTGCGCGTGCTGCGCAACGGCAAGCCCATCGCCGAGATTCATCCGATCCAGCCTGATTTGCCATCCTGGAAGCGGCGCCAGGCGCGCCCGCTGGCCATTGGCGGGCGGGAGATCAGCCGGCTGATTCTCGAGGACCGCGGCGACTGATGCGGGTCTATTTCGATTCGTCCGCCTTCGCCAAGCGCTACATCGCCGAAACCGGTACCCCGCAGGTGCTGGCCTGGTGCGAACAGGCGAGTGAACTGGCGCTCTCGGTCCTCGCCGTTCCCGGGTTGATTTCGGCGTTTTGCCGCCTGCAACGCGAAGGCCGCCTGACCGGCGCCCAATACCAGAACATCAAAAGCGACCTGCTGGCGGATATCGCCGACGCGCTGGTGTGCGACACCGCGCCGCAGGTCATTGCGCACGCGGTCAGGGCACTGGAATCCGGCCCCCTGCGCGGGATGGATGCCATTCATCTGGGCGCCGCGCTGGCCTGTGCCGCGGAGGTTTTCATTTCTGCCGACGCCCGCCAATGCCACGCCGCCGATCGCTTCGGCCTGCGAGTGGTGGCCTTGTGAGGGCAAAAGATCAATTCGGCGCGCAGGGTGCAACAAGGCGAAGCCGCATTGCACCGGCTGGAACCTTCATACGGTGCATGCCGTGAGGTTATTGCACGGCGTTCTACGCATATCCACGCGGGGCGCTGAAGCAATCGCTGATCGAGGCGCTGCGCCAGAGCAAGCCCGCCCGGGGTCGCCGTCGTCGAACCTTGGCCAAAGGCAGCACGGTGCCGCAGGACCTGCGCATCGTGCATCGCCCCGAGCACATCGCCGCGCGCACGCTGCCGGGCCACTGGGAAGGCGACTTCATCAAGGGCGCCTACAACCGCTCGGCCGTCGGCACGCTGGTCGAGCGCAAGACCCGCTTCGTCGT